>NZ_BCBD01000212.1:0-8227 GCF_001320345.1 Pseudomonas sp. NBRC 111127
CTGCGCCCCGACCAGCAAGGCCAACGCCTGCTCGAGCTGAACCGCCCAGCCAGCGCGGCTCGGCACTTCCAGGACACGCAGTGGCGCGGCCTGGCGCTGTACCAGGCCGGCGACTACGCGGGTGCGGCCGAGGCATTTTCCCAAGGCGACACGGCCGCCGACCACTACAATCGAGGCAATGCACTGGCCCGTGCCGGTGAGCTGGAAGCGGCCCTGGACGCCTACGAGCAGGCGCTGGAGCGCCAACCCGATCTGCAAGTGGCACTGGACAACCAGGCATTGGTGCAACAGCTGCTGCAACAGCGCCAGGCCAAGGCCGAGGAACAACCGCCCGGTAACGATGCCCAAGGCACGCCCGGCAGCGACACCGAAGGCAACAGCAGTTCGGCCAGCAGCGCCGCCCAGGGCACCCCCAGCGGTGATGAACAAGCCAGCGCCGAGCAGCCTGGCGAAAGCAGCAGCAACAGCCAGGGCGCACCGGGTAACCAGCCGGGTGCCGATGAGGGCGTCATCCAGCCGCCCCAGCGCCCGGTGTCGACCAGCCTCGACGCCGAACAGCGCCAAGCCCTGGAACAATGGCTGCGGGAGATCCCCGATAACCCGGCGGAGCTGCTGCGGCGCAAATTCTGGTACGAACAGCAACTGCAACAGGAAACCCCACGATGAGTCGCTTCGGCGTCTTGCTCCTCTCCCTGCTGTGGGCCACCCTGGCCCAGGCTGAACCCCTGCTGCAGGCCAGCGTCGACCGCACCCGCCTGCAGGCTGGCGAAAGCCTGGAACTGACCCTGGAAAGCCAGGACGTCACCCAGTTCGGCAAGCCCGACCTGCGCGCCCTGGAAGGCGACTTCGAGGTGCGCGGCACGCGCCAGCTGAACAGCCTGCATACCCTCGACGGTGAAACCCGCGCCAGCACCCGCTGGATCATCACCTTGCTGCCGCGGCGCAGCGGCAGCCTGCGTATTCCCGAGCTGCAGCTGGGGCAGTCACGCAGCCAGGCCATCGACCTGCAAGTGCTGCAGGCCGATGCCAGCCGCCAGGACACTTCACAGGTGTTCATCGAGGCCACCCTCGACAGCTCCGACGTCTACGTGCAGGCGCAGGCTGTGCTCACCTTGCGCATCTATCACTCGGTGGCGCTCTATGACGACAGCAGCCTGAGCCCGCTGCAGCTGGAAGGCGCCAAGGTCGAACCGCTCGGCGAATCGCGCACCTATGAAAAGGAAATCAATGGCGTGCGCCACGGCGTGATCGAAACCCGCTATGCCGTGTACCCCCAGCAAAGTGGCACGCTCGAGATCCCGCCACTGACGTTCAGCGCCACCGCCGCAGCCAGCAGCGACGAAACCCCGCAAGCCAATGGCACGGCCCGTGCCGGGCACCAGGTACAGGTCAGCTCGCTGCCGCTGCGGCTGGCGGTACGCCCGATTCCCGCCGCCTGGCCTGCGGGTGTGCCGTGGTTGCCGGCGCGTAGCCTGACACTGGAAGAGCACTGGAACCCCGACCCCGGCAACCAGCAGGTACAGATTGGCGACTCTCTGACGCGCAACATCACCTTGCGCGCCGAAGGCCTTTCCAGCACCCAGTTGCCGCCGTTACCCGCCACCGAGATCACCGGCCTGCGCCGCTACCCCGACCAGCCGCTGCTGCGCAACGAAATCAACGAACGCGGCATGACCGCCAACCGCGAGGAACGCGAAGCACTGGTGCCCACCCATGCCGGCACGTTGGCCCTGCCGGCGCTGGAAGTGGCGTGGTGGAACACCCGTGAAGATCACCTGGAGCACAGCAGCCTGCCGGCGCGTACGCTGAACGTGCAGGACAACCCGGCATTGAGTGCCGACAGCCCGGTGGGCGATAACAGCAGCGCCAGCAGCGCGCTGTGGCCTTGGCAATTGGCGACTCTGCTGTTCGCCCTTTCCACCGTACTGGGCTTCGCCCTGTGGTGGCGCGCCCGCTCGCAACCGGCGGTGCTGCGTGCGGCGCAGAACGGGCCGAGCCCGCGCACCTTGCTGGATGACCTCAAGCGCGCCTGCCTGGCGAACGACCCCCAGGCCACCCGCCAGGCGTTGGACGCCTGGGCCCGGCAGCAACCGGAGACCCTGGCCGAGATGGCGGCGCGCTTCGTGCCGTTGTCGGATGCGCTGGATGGGTTGAATGGCGCGTTGTACAGCGAGAGTGGGCAGTATTGGCAGGGTGAGGATTTGTGGCGGGCGATCGGCACGATACCGCCGGCCGAGCAGGTGTTGTTGCCGGCTGGGGAGAACGGCAGCTTGCCGCCGCTTTATCCCAAGTAGCCGGCTGCCTGCCAGGGCCTCTTCGCGGGCATGCCCGCTCCCACAGGTACGACGTATGCCTGAGCTTTGCGCGGTGCCTGTAGGAGCGGGCGCGCCCGCGAACACCGGCGCAGCCGGTGCCAGCCCTCCCCCCATTCCCCGCCCTGCCCCCCACCCCCCTGCTTGGGTTACCATACCGCCCTCGCGCAACGCCCATCCCCAAAGCCAAGCCCTCTGGCTTGCTCGACTCGACACCACAGGTCATCCATGCGTCTGTTTCATACCTCCGACTGGCACCTGGGCCAAAGCCTGCACGGCCAGGAACGCGATTTCGAACACGCCTGCTTCCTCGACTGGCTGCTCGGCCAGCTTCGCCTGCGCCAGCCGGATGCGCTGCTGATCGCCGGCGATATCTTCGACACGGTCAACCCCCCGGTCAAAGCCCAGGAGCGTCTGTACGACTTCATCGTCCAGGCGCATGAACAACAGCCCAAGCTGGACATCGTGATGATCGCCGGCAACCACGATTCCGGCTCGCGCATCGAGCTGCCTGCCGCACTCATGCGCCGCCTGCGCACCCACGCCCTGGGCCGTGTGCACTGGCTGGACGAAGGCCAACTGGATGCCGAGCGGCTGCTGATCCCGCTGACCAATGGCCGCGGCAAGGTCGCAGCCTGGTGCCTGGCGCTGCCGTTCCTGCGGCCGGCCGAAGTCACCGGCCCCCACCTGGGCGACGACTACCTGCAAGGCATCACCCAGGTGCACCAGCAACTGATCGCCGCAGCACTGCAAAAACGCAAGAAAGACCAGGCGCTGATTGCCATCAGCCATGCGCACATGGCCGGGGGCGCAGTGTCGGAAGACTCCGAGCGCAGCCTGATCATCGGCAACGCCGAGGCGCTGCCGGCCAAGCTGTTCGACAAGGCCATCAGCTATGTCGCCCTCGGCCACCTGCACAAGCCACAGAAGGTCAACCGCGAAGAACGCATCCGCTACAGCGGCTCACCGCTCCCACTGTCGTTCGCCGAAATCAACTACCCGCACCAGGTGCTGGAGGTGGAACTGGACGGCAGCGGCCTGGTCAGCGTCGAGCCGCGCCCGGTACCGCGCGCCGTGGCCCTGCAACGCATCGGCCCGGCACCGCTGGGTGAGCTGTTACAGCTACTGGCAGACCTGCCGGTAATCGACCTGCTGGAAGACCCCAATCGCCAACCCTGGCTGGAAGTGCGGGTCATTCTCGACGAGCCGCAACCGGACCTGCGCCAGCAGATCGAGACCGCGCTGGCGGGCAAGGCAGTGCGGCTGGTGCGCATCAGTGCCGAGTATGCTGGGCGCAACAGTAGCGAAGAGGATGACCTGGCCTTTGTCGAACTGGCCCAGATGACCCCGCAAGACCTGTTCAGCCGGGCCTGGGAGCAAGCCTACGGCAGCGCTGTCGACGAGCAGGCGCTGGCCGACTTTGCCCTGCTGTTGCAGGACGTGCAGCAGGAAGAGGAACAGCCATGAAGATTCTTGCCATCCGCCTGAAGAACCTGGCATCGCTGGCCGGCCCCGTCGACATCGACTTCACTGCCGAGCCCCTGGCCAGCGCCGGCCTGTTCGCCATTACCGGGCCCACCGGCGCCGGCAAGAGCACCCTGCTCGACGCCCTGTGCCTGGCCCTGTTCGGCACCGTGCCGCGGCTCAATGACATCGGTCGCGAAGCCAAGGTGCCGGATGCCGACGGAGACATCCCCACATCCGACCCGCGCAACCTGCTACGCCGTGGTACCGGCAGCGGCTTTGCCGAAGTCGATTTCGTCGGCGTCGACGGCCGCCGCTACCGTGCCCGCTGGGAAGCCAACCGCGCCCGCGACAAGGCCAACGGCAAGTTGCAGCACAGCCGCCAGAGCTTTTACGACCTGGACAGCGAGCAGGTCCTGGCCAGCGGCAAGAACGAATACAAACAGTTGGTCGAAGCCCGCCTGGGCCTGAACTTCGAGCAGTTCACCCGCGCGGTGATGCTGGCCCAGAGCGAGTTTGGCGCGTTTCTCAAGGCCGACGACAGAGAGCGCAGCGAGCTGCTGGAAAAACTGACCAACACCGCCATCTACACCCGCTTGGGCCAGCGCGCGTTCAGCAAGGCGCGCGAGGCCGGTGAGGTGCACAACGACTTGCTCGCGCGCGCCAGCCACCTGCTGCCGATGGACGCCGAAGCCCGCGCCCAGCTCGACCAGCAACTGAAGCAGGCGCAGCAGCAACTGAAGGCTGACCAGGCCGGTGAGCGCCAGCTGGAACAGCAACGCAACTGGCTGCACGAGCAAAACCGGCTACAAGCCCAGCACGCCGAGGCGGCCCGCGCGCTGCAGGCCGCCGAGCAGGACTGGCAGCAACTGGCCGAACCGCGCCTGGACCTGCTGCGCCTGGAGCGCCTGGCGCCTCAGCGCCATCAGTTCCACCGCCAGCAGGCGCTGAACGCACAACTGGCCCCACTGGCAGCAAGAATTGCGCAGCAGCAACAGCAGCAGGACGAACTCCAGGCACGCGCAAATACCCTGGAGCAAGCACTGAACGCCGCACGCCAGGCGCTCGCCGACAGCCAGGCGCAACACGGCGAGAATGCCCCACGCCTGCGCCAGGCCTTCGCCGCCCAGGACAACCTGGCGCGCCTGGACGAAGCGCTGGCCGCGCAACGCAGCAGCAGCCAACAGGCTGAACAACACGTCGCCGATGGCCAGCAGCAGTTGCAACAGCTGGAGGCCAACCAGCAGCGCAGCCTGCAGCAATTGGCGCAGATCGACAGTGCCCTTGCCGACAGCGAGCACCTGGCAGGCCTGGCCAGTGCGTGGCACGCCTACCTGCCGCAACTCAAACAGGTGATGCTGATTGGCGGCCGCCTGGCCAAGGGCCGCGAAGAGCTGCCCGGCCTGCAGGCCCAGGCCAGCCAGGCCAATGTGCAGTTGCAGGCCGAGCGAGATGCCTACGAGCTGCTGTTCCGCGAAGCCAAGGCCGAACCCCAGGCCCTGGCCGAGCAGATCGACCTGCTCGGCGGCATGCTGCAGGACAACCGCAAGCAGCAGCGCGCCGTTGAAGAAATGTCGCGCCTGCACGGCCGCGAACTGGAACTGCGCCAGCAACTGGACAGCGTTCGTGAACGCCAGCAACAGGCCATGCAGCAACGCCAGCAGTTGATCAGCGAGGGCACCGCGGCGAAGGCCGAGCTGGAGGCGGCCGAACAGGCGCTCAACCTCACCCGCCAGTTGCTGGAGCGGCAACGCCTGGCGCGCACCACCAGCGTGGAGGCACTGCGCGAGCAATTGCGCGATGGCGAACCTTGCCCAGTCTGCGGCAGTGCCGAACACCCGTTCCACCAGCCTGACGCACTGCTGCACAGCCTGGGCCGGCATGACCAGGCTGAAGAAGCTGCCGCGCAGCGACAGGTCGACACCCTCAACGCCAAGTTGGTCGAGCTGCGCACCCAGCTGGGCGTGGTCAACGCCCAGCTCAAGGACTTCCAGCAACAACAGCAGCAACTGGGCGATCAGTTGCAACCGCTGGTGGCGCAAGTGCAGGCGCACAGCCTGTGGCCAGCTCTGGCCCCGCAGGATGACAAGGCCCGTAGCACCTGGCTGGCCAGCCAGCTGCAGCGCCTGGAGGCGGAAATTGCGCAGGACGAGAAACGCCAGAGCGCGCTGCTCACGCTGCAACGCGATGCTGCCCGCCTCAACCAGCAACTGCAGGCCGCCCAAGACGCTCAACAGCAGGCCCAGCGCCACCTCGAACAACAGCACCAGGCCCTGGCCAACGACGAGCAGCAGTTGCAGCAAGGCTTGCACGACCTGGCCGGGGTGCTGCCCGAGCAGGCCCTGAAGGCACTCGACGAAGACCCGGCCAATGCTTTCCTGGCCCTGGACCAGCAGATCGCCCAGCGCTTGCAGCAACTGGAACAGCGCAAGGACGAACTGGAAGAACAGCAGGGCCGGCAGACGCAACTCGACAAGCTGCGCGACCAGCACCAGGCCCGCGTGCAAGGCCTGCAGCAGTTGCAGCAGCAACTTGCCGCCCTGGACGAGCAGCGCCAGCAGGCCCAGGCCGCCCTCGGCGAACTGCTCGGTGAACACGCCACTGCCGAAGCCTGGCAACAGCACATGGACGCCGCGCTGGACCAAGCCCGCGCCCTGGACGCAGACACCGCCCAGCGCCTGCAGGAGCTGCGCACGCAAGCCGTGCAACTGGCCAGCGAGCTGAAGGCCGACGGCCAGCAGCAACAGGCGCTGGTTGCCGAATGCCAGCAGTTGCAGGGCCAGATCGCGCAGTGGCGCAGCCAGCACCCGGAGCTGGATGACGCCGGGCTGGACCGCCTGCTGGCCATGGAGGATGCGCAGGTCACAGCATTGCGCCAGCGCTTGCAAGGCGCGGAAAAAACCATCGAACAAAGCCGCGTGTTGCTGCAGGAACGCGAACAGCGCCTGCAACAGCATGTGGCCGACATGACAGTGGACACCACGGCCGAAGCCCTCGAGCAAGCCCTGCTGGAACTGCGCGAGCGCATGGCCAGCCACGAGCAGCAATGCGCCGAACTGCGGGCGCAGCAGGCCGATGACCAGCGCCGCCAGCAGGCCCATCAGGCACTGGCAGCCGAGATCGAGCAAGCCCGCCAGCAGTGGCAGCGCTGGGCCCGCCTGAATGCCCTGATCGGCTCGGCCTCGGGCGATGTGTTCCGCAAGATCGCCCAGGGTTACAACCTTGACCTGCTGTTGCACCATGCCAACAGCCAACTGCGCCAACTGGCCCGCCGCTACCGCCTCAAGCGGGGCGGCAGTGCCCTGGGCCTGTTGGTCCTGGACACCGAAATGGGCGACGAGCTGCGCTCGGTGCACTCGCTGTCCGGCGGCGAAACCTTCCTGGTGTCGCTGGCGTTGGCCCTTGGCCTGGCTTCGATGGCTTCCAGCACCCTGCGCATCGAATCGCTGTTCATCGACGAAGGTTTCGGCAGCCTGGACCCCGAGTCGCTGCAGCTGGCCATGGATGCCCTGGACGGCTTGCAGGCACAGGGGCGCAAGGTGGCAGTGATTTCCCACGTGCAGGAAATGCACGAGCGCATCCCGGTGCAGATTCAGGTGCGCCGCCAAGGCAATGGCCTGAGCGAAGTGCAGGTGTGCGGGTGATCCTGTACTCGTTCCGTCGCTGCCCCTGGGCCATGCGCGCGCGCCTGGCCCTGCGCTATGCAGGCTGTGAGGTCGAGGTGTGCGAAGTGGCGCTGAAGAACAAGCCGGCAGAACTGCTGGCCTTGTCCCCCAAGGGCACGGTGCCGGTGCTGGACACCGGCAGCCAGGTGCTGGAAGAGAGCCTGGATATCATGCGCTGGGCGCTGGCGCAGAACGACCCGCAGGATTGGCAACTGCGCGCGAACCCCGCGGCAGCGCAGCAGGCGCATGCCCTGATCACGCGTAATGACAGCACGTTCAAGGCGCAGGTGAACCTGTACAAGTATGCCGAGCGCTACCCGCAGCACCCTCGCGCGTACTACCGCCAGCAGGCCGAGGCCTGGCTGGCGGAGCTCGAAGGGTTGTTGGAGAGCCGGCCGTATCTGTTGGCTGACCAGCCGAGCATCGCCGACGCCGCCTTGCTGCCCCTGATGCGCCAGTTTGCCGGGGTGGAACCGCAGTGGTTCGCCGAGGCCGCTTATCCGCGGCTGCGGAGCTGGCTGGAGGGGTGGCTGGCATCAGACCTGTTCCGCTCGATCATGGCCAGGTAGCTTCACGCGGCTCCCTGTAGGAGCGGCCTTGTGTCGCGAAAGGGTCGCGCAGCGGCCCCGGGTTCTTGCGTTACCGCCGACATTGCCGGGGCCGCGCTGCGGCCCTTTCGCGACACAAGGCCGCTCCTACAAGGCGTGGTGTTTGATATCAGTCGATGAACTTCAAGTCCGAGGGTGCGTCCTGGGCCAGGACCTGCACCGTCTCGCCCAGCTTGCC
>NZ_BCBD01000213.1:0-8224 GCF_001320345.1 Pseudomonas sp. NBRC 111127
GGTGATGACCATGTACAGGCCGGTGGCGACCAGGCCGAGGATGGCGACGATCTTGACCAGGGCGAACCAGAACTCCAGCTCACCGAACATTTTCACCGTTACCAGGTTCAGCGACAGCAGCAGCGCCACGCAAGTCAGCGCGGGTATCCACTGCGGCAGGTCGGGGAACCAGAACTGTGTATAGGCGGCGATGGCGACAACATCGGCGATGCCGGTGACCACCCAGCAGAACCAGTAGGTCCAGCCGGTGAAGTAGCCAGCCCAGGGCCCGAGCAGGTCGGCGGAGAAATCAATGAAAGACTTGTAGTTGAGGTTCGACAGCAGCAACTCGCCCATGGCGCGCATGACGAAGAACAGCATGAAGCCGATGATCATGTAGACGAAGATGATCGATGGGCCGGCCAGGCTGATGGTCTTGCCCGAGCCCATGAACAGGCCGGTGCCGATCGCGCCGCCGATGGCGATGAGCTGGATATGGCGGTTGGTCAGGTTGCGCTGCAGATGCGGTTCATCAGGCGCTGTGGGTGAGGTTTGCGTCATAGGCAGCATTCCCTTGTAAAGGTCAGTCTTCTTGTCAGAGGTAGCCGGCTAGGCTAACACGGGCGTCCCAATTCGGGGCGTGACAGATCGACTCTGCATTTGGGTAGCAGTGCGATGCCTGTGCCGCCCTCTCTACAAAGCCAACGCAGTTCGTTGTAGGAGCAACGGTCTTTCCCAAAATTTGAAAAGCCTGCGCGACTCATTGTGGGAGCGGGCAAGCCCGCGAAGCAGGCGACGCGGTGTCTGGCACCGGCTGCGCCGGTGTTCGCGGGCACGCCCGCTCCCACAAGTGTGAGCGGTGAATGACAGCTTCTGCTCCCACTCGTGCTCTAGGCACCTGCGGCATTCAGCTTGTCATTCACTGCTCATGCACAATTAGGCGCTGGCCAACACCCGGCGGCGCCTCACCACCAGGCTGTCCACCGCCCACATCACCACCATCGACACCCCCACCAGCGGGAACATCACCCCCAGCACCAGCATCACCGCCACTGCCGCCTTCCAGCGCGGCAGGTCATGGCGCAGCGGCGGTACGCCCAGGCCGCCCTCGGGCCGGCGCTTCCACCACATCATCAGCCCGCTCACCGAGCCCAGCAGGATCATCAGGCACACCAGCAGGATGATGACCTGGTTGACCACGCCAAACATCCTGCCTTCATGCAGCATCACCCCCAGTTCGGTGGCGCGGGCGACCGGGCTGTAGTCCTGCCAGCGCACGTCGGCCAACACCTTGCCGGTGTACTGGTCGACATGCAGGGTGGCGTCATTGCGCGGGTCATCGGCGAACACGGCGACGGTGAACACCCCATCGGCGGTGGTGGGCAGGGTAATGCTGTAGCCCGGCTCGACCTGCCGCGCGGTGGCGATGTCTTCGACCTGCTGCAGGCTTACCTGCGGCGCTGCCGGTTTGGCCGACATCATGTGGTGCCCGCCGTGTTCGGCATGCGCGCCAGACTGCGGCATTGGCGTATTTTCCATGGCCCACGGCACGGTCTGGCGGTGCGCGTCGTTCAGTTCGCCCGCCTGCTGGTCCGACTTGGGCACGTTGGTCCACATGGCCGCCGGGAAGCGGTTCCACAGCTCGGCGTACTGCTTGCCCCACAGGCCGGTCCAGGTCATGCCGCTGAGCAGCATCAACAACAGCAAGGCCGAACCCCAGAACCCGGTTACCGCATGCAGGTCGCGCCACAGCAGGCGGCCACGTGCCGACAGCCGGGGCCACACTACCCCTGCGCCGGTGCGCCCGCGCGGCCACCACAGGTACAGGCCCGAGACCACCAGCACGATGCCCCAGCCGGCAGCCAGTTCCACCAGGCGGTCACCGACGGTGCCGACCATCAGTTCGCCATGCAGGGCACGGGCGATGGCCTGCAGGTTCAGCTTGCCGTCCTGTTCGCCGAGGACCTTGCCGCTGTAAGGGTCAACGAAGACGTTCAATTCCCGCCCACCGTCATGCACCACGAACTGCGCGCTGCGCTCGGCATTCAACGGCGGCAGGTATTGGCCCACGTGGCCCTTGGGGTAGGCCTGGTGCACCTCGGCCAGCAGCGTATCGGCGGCCTGGCGATGATGGCCGGCTTCGACCACCATCAGGTCGCGGTACAGCACTGGGTCGAGTTGCGGCTTGAACAGGTAGATGATCCCGGTGATGGCCAGCAGGATCATGAAGGGGGCCACGAACAGCCCCGCATAAAAGTGCCAACGCCAGGCCAGGTTATAGAAACTGATGCGTGTTCCTCTCATGGGAACCTCCTTTTGACCCGCAGATGGGCGCAACCGAAGCTGCGCCCGTGGTTAGTGTCAGAAGCTGAAATCGACCTTGGTCCAGAAGGTCCTGCCTGGCTCGTTGACCGGCTGTGGGTCGCTCGCCGGGTAGCCGAACCCGGCGTTCCCGGCCAGGTTCAGGTGCTCGGCGTATGCCTTGCCGAACAGGTTGTCGACCCCGGCGCTGAGCTTGAGGTTGGTGTTGACCTTGTAGGCGCCGTTGAGCGAGAACACGCCGAAGCCGGCGCTTTTTTCGTAGTCCTTGCCGACCACGTTGCCCTGGTTCACGGCGATGCGGTTCTGCGCCGCCACCAGCCGCCACAGCGCACCGACGCTCCACACATCACGGCTGTAGGTCAGGCCCAGGCGGCTTTCCAGCGGGGGCATCTGCGGCAGCGCCTTGCCGTCACTGCTGTTCTTGCCCCACGCGTACGCCAGGCTGGCATCGGCCTTCCAGTGCTCGGTCAGCTGGTAGGCCGCGCCCAGTTCGCCACCCATGATACGCGCATCGACATTCTGGGCCTGCGAGGTGCTCATGCCCATCATGCCGGGGCGGTAGTCGAACAGGATGTAGTCACGGATCTGCCCGACATAACCCGAGGCCCAGGCTTCCAGGCGTTCGCTACGGTACTGGATGCCGAAGTCCAGCTGGGTGGTCTTCTCGGGCTTGATGCCGTCGAAAGCGTTGGCCGCACCGGGCGGTGCCAGCTTGGGCGAAAACAGCTCCCAGTAGTCGGGGAAGCGCTGGGCATGGCCCAGGCCAATGTAAGTGGTGGCTGGCAGGCCTGCCAGGTCATGTTCGTAGCGCACGAAGCCGCTGGGCAGGGTGGCCGCGCGGGTGTCGCCCTGGGTGGCGCTGCCTTGGCGGAAGTCGCGGGCCGAGGCGCGGTCCAGGCGGGCACCGCTGACCAGGCGGTCCTCACCCGTGGCGTACCAGGTCAGTTCGCTGAAGGCACCGTAGTTGTGGAAGTCGGCGTCCTTGGTCCAGGCCTGGCCCTTGTGCGCGTCCACGCCCATGCCGCCACGCTTGCGGTGCTCGTTGGTTTGCGCATCGAGGCCGCTGATCAGTTGCACGTCGGCCCAGCGCCAGGTGGCCTTGATGCGTGCGCCCAGGGTGCGGCGGTCCACGTTGCTGACCATGGGCATGCCCATCATGCCGCTGCCCGAGGGCGTGCGCAGGCTGTAGTTGTCCATCACGTGGTCGGCGTAGTTGTAGTAGACCTGCGCTTCAAGCGTGTCCAGCACCTCGCCGAGGTTGGACTTTTCAAAGCGCAGGCCCAGGCTTTCGCGCTTGAACTGCGAGCCGTCCATGCCACGCCCGGCGTAGCGGGCTTCGCCATCGCCCTTGCCGGCGGTCAGCTCCAGCAGGGTGTCCTGGTCGGGCGTCCAGCCCAGGGCGACATCGCCGTTCCACTTGTCCCAGCGTGACGGCACGGTGTCGTTGTTACCGTCGTGATAGTCGTCCGAGCGCGACTGGTTGCCGACGAACCGTGCATAGCCCTGGCTGTTCCCGGCAGCGGCATCCAGCACTTTGTCGAAACGGCCGTTGGAGCCGGCCAGCAGGCTGGCGTTGACCCGGCTGCCGAGGCTGCCGAACTGCTCGGGTTCACGGTCGAACAGTATCGTGCCCGCCGAACCGCCTGGCCCCCAGATCACGCTCTGCGGGCCCTTGATAACGGTCAGCCGGTCATAGGTTTCGGGGGAAATGTAGGAGGTCGGCGCGTCCATGCGGTTGGGGCAGGCGCCGAGCATCAGCCCGCCATTGGTGAGGATGTTCAGGCGCGAGCCGAACATGCCGCGCAGGACCGGGTCGCCGTTGGTACCGCCGGCGCGGATCGCCGAGAAACCGGGAATGGTTTTCAGGTAGTCGGCGCCATCGCTGGCCGGCACCGGCTGGCGCGGGTCTTTCGGGTTGGTGACCACGGTCAACGGCGAACTCGGTGCCACGGCGGTGACGACCGTCGGGCTCAGCTCGGCGGCCAGGGCTACCGGCGCAAGCAGCGAGCCGCACAGTGCGGCGATGGTCCCACGCAGGGACAAGGCAAAAACAGGGGTGCAGCCAGACATAATGATTCCAGTCGATCAGTCATGAGGTAGCACGAAGCCCGCTGGCTTCGTGCACAAAATGTGGGTTCAGGCGCTGATCGAGGAAGGCGGTGCACGGCTGCGCGCACCGGGGAATACAGCCTGCCGGGCATGGCCCTGGTGCGTGGGTGCAATCAGGTGGCTGGTGGGGACGACGCTGCCGGCGCTGAGTGGGCTAAGGGCCTGGGGCAGGGCCGGGCAGTTGAACAACAGGCTGCAGTAGCCGCACTTTTCCCACATCACATGCAGCTGGCCGTCGCTGCCGTGGCCGTGATGGCTGTCGCCAGCGTGCTGATGGGCAGCCGGCATGGGCATGTCCATCGGCATGGCCATGCCGGCGTGGTGGTTCATCGGCATCGCCTGGGAAATCAGCGGGCCGATAAAGATCATCCACATGGCGAACAGGCTCAGCCATCCGCCACCGGCGCGCCTGCGGTCAGGGCGGGTGGTACGGCGCATGCGGGGGTAGGGCAGGCTCATGGCCAGCGCCTGTCAGCTGCGGTCAGTGTGCGTGTTCGTGCGCTTGCGGCTGGTTCGCTGGCGCTTGCTTCTGCACGGCCACTTCGACGGTGACATCGCCGGCCTTCTCGAAGTGCAAGGTCAACGGGAAGCGCTTGCCATCGACCAGCAGGCTGCGATCCTTGGGCTGCATCAGCATCACGTGGTAGGCACTGGGGGCGAATGTCAGGTCCTTGCCGGCGGGCACCACCACACTGGGTACCTGTTGCATTTTCATGGCGCCGTTGGCGCTCATGGCATGTTCGTGCAGTTGCGCATCATCGCTGATCGGGCTGTTGACGCTGAGCAGGCGGTCGTCGGCCTGGCCGTTGTTGTGCACCACGAAATACGCCGCCACGTTGGGCGCATTGGGGGGCAACTGCAGCGACCAGGGGTGGGCAATGTGCAGGTCACCCACGCTGTATTCGTGGGCGTTGGCGAAAGCGCCAGGCAGCATCAGGGCGGCCAGGACGAGGGCGTGCTTGAGCATGTTGAATCTCCGTTCTGTTTCAGGTTCAGGCAGACAACGACGGAACTCAGGCCAGCGGAGAGGCACGGGGGTTTAACGCAGGCCAGAGCTGGCGCGGCGTGGGTTGATAGTCAGCCGGTGGCGGCAACAGCCCGGCGAACAGTGTCGGCGGGTTGTGCAATTGCGGCGGGTATGCGGGCAGGGCCAACAGCGGCGCGGCGCCAGAGCAGCACCAGCAGTTCATCAAGGCGGCGCTGTCGTCGCTTTGCGGGCCCAGGTCGATCTTGGCCAGTGCCTGGACATCGACCTTGGCCTTGTTGGCCATGCTGGAACAGAAGGCCCCCCACAGCAGCTGCTCGGCCGGGCCCTTGGGCGCGGCAGAGGACAGCGGCATGGCCAGCAGGTTGAACAGCACTGCAAGGCAGGCTATCCAGGCGATGTGCCGACGTGGGGGCATGGAGAGATCCGGTCAGGAATCGTGGTGGGTATTGTAAGGCGGAGTATAGGTAAATACGCGGGGTGCGGTGAAGTGACGCAGCGCGTGGTGCTATCAAGCCTTGCCACGCCCCATCAGCCCACGCACGGTTTCCTGCAGGTCCGCCGGCAACACCACCACCTTGGCATTGTTGCTTCCGGCCAGGTTTTCCATCGCCCCGACATAGCGCTCACCCAGCAGGTACATGGCCGGCACGGTTTCGTTGCCCACGGCTTCCTTGACCAACGAAATAGCCCGGGCCGAAGCCTCGGCCAGGCTGATTTGCGCCTCGGCGTCCAGCCTGGCGGCTTGCAGGCGCGCTTCGGCTTCCAGGATGGCCGCCTGCTTGGCGCCTTCGGCACGGGTCACATCGGCCTTGCGCTCCCGTTCGGCGGCAGCCTGGCGCTCCATGGCCAGTTGCATGTTTTCCGACGGTTTGATGTCCTGGATTTCCACCGAACGCACGGTCACGCCCCAGTCTTCGGTCTGCTCGGACATCGCCTCGCGCAGGCGAGCCTTGATCTGCTCGCGGCTGGACAGCGCTTCGTCCAGGTCCATGGCACCGACGATCGCGCGCAGCGAGGTCATGGTCAGGCTGGTGACGGCGAAGGAGAAGTTCTGTACGCCATACGAGGCTTTCTGCGGGTCGACCACCTTGGCGAAGCACAGGGCATTGGCGACGATCACCGCGTTGTCCTTGGTGATGATTTCCTGCTCCTGCACATCGAGGATGATGTCCTTGGTGGGCAGGCGGTAGGCGACCACGTCCATGTACGGGATGACGATGTTAAGGCCGGGCTTGAGGGTGCTGTGGTAGCGGCCCAGGCGCTCGACGATCCATTCCTCGCCCTGGGGTACGATGCGAACCCCCTTGAACACGGTGATCAGAACGAACAGCGCGATGGCGCCAACGACGATGAGGCTGGTCATGATGCAAAATTCCTTTTTGTGCGGTTTCAGGCCCGGATGACGCGGGCGGTATTGCCCTCGATGGCGGTCAGGCGCACCCGCTCGCCGGCGGCGATTTCGCTGTCGGCGATGCAGGTCCATTCTTCATTGCCGAGGACCGGCTTCTGGAAGCGCACGCGGCCCTTGTGGAACTCCGACACCGCGGCGGTCAACAGGCCCACTTCACCGATCACGCTGTCGGCGGTCCAGCGCACATCCGGCTGCTTGCGCCGGAACAGCTTGAACCACAGCGCGGTGGTGGCCGATGACAGCACTACCCACAGCAGTACCTGCATGTCCAGGGCCAGGCTGGGCGCGGCCAGGGCAACCAGCGCGACCAGCACGGCACCGATGCCGAACCAGAGGATGAAGAATGTCGGCAGGACCAGTTCCAACAGGATCAGCCCGATGCCGAACAGCAGCCAGATCCACCATTGCATTTCCATATGGGTTGCGCCTTCCAGGGGGAGGTGCTGAGTGTAAGGCAGCGGGGCGCTACTGGGCCACTTGCAGGGTGTACGGAAAAATCCGAAAAAGCTGTCAGTGCAGGCCCAGCGCGGCCAGCAGCGCCAACGGCGTGTCGAATGCACGGTCCACCGCTGGCAACGCCGGGCGTTTCAGGATCAGCACCGGCACCCCCAGCTCACGCGCCACTTCCAGTTTGGGTTCGGTCGCCACGCTGCCGCTGTTCTTGCTGATCAATACGTCGATGCTGCGCCGCTGGAACAATGCCCGTTCATCTTCGAGAACAAACGGCCCGCGCGCACCGATCACCTCGCAGCGCTCATTGCCGGGGCAGGCCTCCAGTGCCCGCAAGGTCCAGAACTGCTGTGGCGGAATTTCGTCCAGGTGCTGTAGCGGCTCACGCCCCAGCGTGAACAGCGGCCGGCGAAACGGCTGCAGTGCTGCGATCAAGTGCGCCCAGTCTGCCACTTCGCGCCAGTCATCCCCCTTTTGCGCCTGCCAGGCCGGGCGGCGCAGGGCCCAACAGGGGATGCCGGCGCTGCGTGCGGCCTGGGCGGCATTGCCGCTGATCTGTGCTGCATAGGGGTGGGTGGCGTCGATCAGCAGGGTAATGCCCGACTCGCGCAGGTAGCGCGCCAGGCCTTCGGCGCCACCGAAGCCACCGACCCGCACCTGGCATTGCAGGTCCTGCGGCACACGGCCGATACCGGCCAGGCTGTAGACATGCTGCGGGCCGAGGCGGCGGGCGATGGCCAGGGCCTCGGTGATGCCACCCAGCAGCAGGATACGGGCGGTCATGCCACGCCAGCCTTGCCGACAATGCCGCCCTGGCGGTCGATGGCGAACACTTCCACCTGCACTGCCGCCGGCACCACGCTGCGGGCAAAGGCCAGGGCATGGGCGCACACCGCATCACCCAGCGCGATACCGGCCGCATGCGCCAGTGCGAGAGCCTGCTGGCTGGTATTGGCGTCGATGAT
>NZ_BCBD01000214.1:0-8193 GCF_001320345.1 Pseudomonas sp. NBRC 111127
GTCGAAGGTCGCTTCGTTCACGGCCTGCGTGCGCCCGTCCTGTTCGAAACTGGCGCTGAGGCGTTGGGGCTCGGTGCTGAGTTCGGGCGTGTACTGGTAGGTGATGGTCCGCTTCCTCGCATTGGCGCTTGTCGCCTGGCTGTCGCGGGTGGTGCGGGTCTCGATCAATTGGGTCTGGCCGCGGTAGTCATAGGTGTCGACGCGTTGTCCCACCTGAGTTTCGCGCAGGCGGTCAAGGCCGTCGAAGGTCCGCTTGCACAACTGCTGGGGCGAGGCGCCAGCTTGTTTGCGAATCGCCAGCAGAGTGGTGAGTTCGCGGGTGCTATGGGGCGCGAAACTGCGCAGCAACGACGACCCGTCTGCGCGTGTGGATTCGTCGATGCGCCCCCAGATGTCGTAGTGGTACGCATCGGCCCTGATGATCGGTGCCTGGGTCTGAGCCTGCAACGTCAGTGATCGCCTCACGCAGCGCCCCAGGCCGTCATAGCGGTAGTCGACGCGCCCCACTTCCCGCTGTGGCGCCTTATCGGTTGCGGATGCGGTGGGTGAGGATGCCATCTGACGGTACTCATGGGCGGGATTGCCGAAGCGGTTGAATTCGACGACCCCCAGTTGTTTGACGGCACCGGGTTCGTCAGCTGGCGCCACCCAGCGAGTGATGACATTGCCTTCCTTGCCGAACGGCGAGAACACCCTGTGTTCGCAGGTCTTGTCCGGGCGAGTCTTCGTGCGCAGCCCACCCCAGCCGTCATACGTGTAGCCAGAGGTCATGGTCAGGGTTCGCTCTGTGGGCGCCTCGCCGTCGGGGTCATCGATCACATAGTCGAAGGCAGTTTCGCTCACCAGGCGGCCTATCGAGTCGTAACGGTACTCAGCGGTGGTGCGAGTGATTCGCTGTTGGGTTTCCGGGTCGGTAATCTCCCGTTCTTCGCGGATCCTGCGCTGGTTACCGTCATGGACCACCCGGGTAACCACACCCTTGGCATCGGTGACTTCCTCAGCCCGCCGGGTCCGGTTGTCTTCCCTCAAAATGGGGTAGGCGTAGGTGGTGGTCGTACGATAGATCGAATCGTCGGGGTTGATGGTGTGCTCGACCAGCCGGCCCAACACATCGTATTGGAAGCGAGTGATAATGCCGTTGACATCCTCACCCTCGAGCAATTGGCCAGTCAGCCCGCAATGAACATGGGAGATGATTTTTTCCAGGGTGCCACCCGGGGCCTTGAAGTGTGTCTTGGTTTGCAGCCGCGTCAACTTGCCCTGTGCATCGCGCAACGGCTCGTAAGCCCATTCGGTTCGGGCCGTGGTGCCATTGAGGCTGACTTTCTTATAATCGACCCGGCCATGCAGCCTGGGTTTGTCAGGCATTTGCAGATAAGCCGTTTCGATGGTGCGCAGCAGCACTTCCTCGTCACCCGCCAAGTTGTTCTGCGAGGGCCTGACTTCAACGCTCTGCTCTTCATAGGCTGCCAGCCAGGTGCTGGCTGCATGGGACCCTGCAATCTTGTGCAGGGGGGCGTGCGCCTTGTAGCGGTAACGGGTGCGCAAGATCGCAGCGGCGGCCGAGCCTTCGTCATCCACAGCGGCTGGGTACACAGTGATGCTTTTCAGATTGCGGACGAAGCCTTCAGGATCCTCGGGGCAGCCGTCGCTTGCGCTCGCCGGGTAGTATTCACGCACTTGGCGTATGCCGCTGGCCAGCAGCTCTTCCACCAGGTTGCCGTGTTCGTCATAGCAGGTGGTAACGGTTTCCTCCCGTAAGTCAATCGAATTGCCCGATTGGCTCCATGACCTGGTTATCTTGTGTGGCAGTTGGAAAAAAGCAGGCTGTTGCTCGAAGCGCGCATTGGCTACTTCGTGAAACTCGGTCTTCACCGTTTCGATGCAGCCTTCCTGCGTATCGACCTTCTCGGTCATCAGGTGAAAGCGATTGAACACCCTTTGTTCCGTGCGCAATGGCTGGCCGTCGCAATAATTGGTCGCGGTGGAGCCATAGGTGTATTGCGTTCCGGTGTGCTTGTACAGGTGATCCTGGCGATAGTTTTCGTCCCAGACCACGCCGTCCGCCCCGAAGCCCAGATAGTTGTGGACGGTGAACGTATAGTCGGTACGCAGGTGGGTAGCTTTGTCCAGTGGATCGGGTTGCATGACGTGCCGACGGACATAGGGTAGCCAGGCGTCTACACCGGGCAATGCATGGCCCCGCTCCTGATAGGTGATGAGCTCGGTGCCGCCGGCAGGGTTGTCCAGGCGTTCGAGCAGCAGCAGCCCGCCCAGGAGGGTGTAGCCGAAATGCCAGCTGGCCTGGTCTTCGCTTGGCAGTACCAGGGAAGAGAGGTTTTCGCCCGTGAATTTCAGGGTGTAGCGGGCGAAAGCGATGCTGGCGGGGTGCAGGTCCAGCTTTACCTGCGCATTACCGGCATAGTCGATGGCGAGCAGCCGCTGCTCGTTGTCGTCCTCGATCGAGACGAGCCTGGCCATGGCATCGTATTCCAGGCTGATGCCATGGCCAGAAGGGGTGTGTACGTGAACTGGCAGGGCGACGCCGGCTGGGCCCTGCTGCACTTCAAGTATTTCGACCAGCCCGGAGGCGTGGGCCACGCGGTAACGTTTGTTGTCGTCACTACCGATGTTCTGGAAGTGGAAGCTTTCGAGTTTGCGCTCGGGGATGAGCGCGGGCGCATCCGGGCCGTTGTCGATAACCTGAAAACTCTCCCCGGTGTACAGCTCCAACATGCCATCTCGAGGATCGAAGCGGCTCAACTTCAAACTCCAACCTTTGCCGAAACCGGTGTTGAGCCCATTCATGGGGTTGAAGGCCAGACACAATGGCAAGTCCGGGCCCTGCAGGTCATTGGCGTTCAGTGCCGGTAGGTCGATAGTCAAGGCATAGGTGCCGGTTCGCGGGTCGACGCTGCCCTGGGTGAAACTCATGAAATTGAAGGCGTTGGATTGCACTGTCATGGTGTGGTCCTCGCTGGCGGTTGTTCATGCAGACACGATGACGGTGACTTTTCCTAACGTATCGCGCTTGGCCGGTTTCTCTGATTTATCAACGAGCAACAAACCGAGGCCTTCCTGGAGGAAGTTTTCTTTTTGGTAGCCATTTACGTAATAGTGAATATCCTCACTTCCCCCCAGATGTGCAGGTTGATGCGTGGTCTTGAAAGTGGCCCACCATTCGGGATTGTCGTCGTCGTCGAGGTCTCTTGATTCCAGTTTGATGATGGCGGCCGACGGCATATTTGTCATATTTATTCTGCGGGGTTTACTCAGTTTGTCACTCCCATTTTTTAAATTCAAGACAACCGCTGTGCCACTGCCTGCAGGCGGCACGGACAAGCTGGAAAATTTATCGTCAGGGTCAATCACCAGAAGCGTACCGGCCGTTAATAAGGTATCCATTTTATAGGTCCACTGTTAGTAGTTTGAGTATGAAGCGTGTACGAAAAACGCTTGTCTTGCGCAATTATTCTACGGGTGCAAGGAAGTGGCAGCACCTATCAAAACTGCTAGGTGCGGCGAGGTTTTGGCTGCCCTAGAGTAATGCCGTGACTCATCGCTTAATTCAGTCGATACGTCTGCCGTGGGTTGCGCAGTGATAGATGGCGCGGATCCAATAGTTTCTGCACATAAAGGATGAGTATTACGATGGCAAATCATTATCAGACTAGCCCGGCCCGCCCTATTGTTGAACTCAATGAATGGGGGGAAATTGATCTTGATGCATTGCAGGGCAAGGCCCTATCGACGTTCATCAAGTACGAGGGCATGACAGAAGGTGATCGGGTTGCCCCGCGCTGGTTGTCAGTCGGCGTCACGGGTGAAGCAGTTGACGATATCAAGGGCATATTGCCAATCGAGGAACAGGACCTTGAGCGGGGTTTGCCAGTGCTGATCAAGAACGATGATTTGCAGCGAGCGGCGGGTGGCTGGGCGTTCTACTCCTACACACTGAACGACACAGCGGAGTCTCTTCGCCTTTTTTGCTATGTGGGCTTGCGCGGGCGCACCGTAAACGAGCGATTGCCGCCTGCGCTGTCGGCGCAAGCGCATGGTTTGCTGATTTGCCCTGACCAATTGGAAAGCGAAGGGGCGACATTCAACATCGCGCCGTACCAGGCGATGCAGATAGGTGACACGATTCGCTTCGAACTGGTCGGTTTTGACGAAGACGGTGAAGAGGACGACACCGAGAAGCTCTCGCTGACGGTTGGCCCCGAGCATTTCGACAAGAAGCCTCTGGCGTTCACCGTAAGGCGGAATTTTTTTCGCTTCATAGACCCAGGCTCAGCGCAGGCAACCTACGCCATCGATTTCATCGATGGCCAGACTCTGGACGCGCCGCCCCAGGAGTTTTTGGTTGACTCCGAAGCCAGCTGGCCGGGGTACTTGAGCAAGCCTGCCATTGTAGGCCACAACGGCGAGGGTGACGACGAACTGGACCCGGCCAAGTTTCGTGATGGCCTGGCAATCCGTGTCAAAGCCTACCCTGGCATGGCCGTCGGCGATCGTGTGGCCCTGTACTGGCGCAGCCCTGCCGGTGATGTCGTGCAGGTAATGCGGGTCGACCCCAGCACCGAAGCCAACGGCGAGATCCCCTTCCACCTGCCTGGTGAAGTCGCCCTGGCCAGCGAGGGGCTGCGTGTGACGCTGGCCTATCTCTATGCCCGTCCTGGTGTCAGCTTGCTCTCGGACTCGCTGCAGGTGCAGGTGAAAGCGATACGGCAATTGGACCCGCCCTCGGTGGTCGACGCGGTACCCGAGGGCTCCGCAGCATATGGCACCTTGGCCGCCCGCGATGCCGTCAACGGGGCCTATGTCGACGTGCCCGACGTCGCCAGAGAGGGCGAATCCGTAGAGGTGCACTGGTGGGGCCAGGCCCCCCTTGGGCGTTTCGTCGCTACACAGCCTGTGCCTGCCAATCCGCGGCGGTTTCATATCCCGGCTGAATATGTGCCCGCCAACATGGGGCGGGGGAGTGCCGACCAGTCCCGGCGCTTCGAGGTGTTCTACGTGCTTCAACCCGGAGGTGAACGTTCGCCAGCCTACAACCTCCGCATCTCGCCCTTGCAGGTCAATCGCTACCCGACGTTGGTCTGCGACGAGGGTAACCAGCTGTCGCTGAAGGAGGTGCCGCCCACTGGGGTCGGCCTGAGCCTGGGTAGCTGGTTGTTTGGCGCTGCCGGTCAACTGCTGACGCTATCGGTCACGGGGGTGAACAAAGGCGGCGTCGGTGAGCTTAGCGATGTCATCCGTGATGGCGTGCCGGTCTCGGCCGAGGAGGCCGCTGACGGGGTCAAGACCCGCTTGCCCCGCAGCCTGCTGGAACGGCTGGAGGTCAATGAGCAATTCACTTTGTCCGCACGTTTGAGCTTCGATGGGGGCGACTACTTCACGCCCTTCAACAGCAGCACGGTGACCTTGTTCGAATAATTAAACGCGCCGAGTGCCCCGTTGGTTGGAGGGTGCCGGCATTTCAATACAAGCGCTTGAGGAGTGCATGGCCATGGCCAAACCTACTATGGAGCAATACCTGACTTACATGAAATCGGCACCTCGTACTTTAGGGTGGGGTGCCTTGCTGGTTTATGACCGTTTCAGAACCAACCGGCTGTTGGCCCAGGAGCACATTGAGCGTTTCAATAACGAGACCTGGTTGCCGCCGATCAGCGTGCGAACCGAAACCGAGGCTGGCAGCTGGACAGATGTTGGTGGGTTGATTTTCGACAAGCCTCGACTGTCATTCGCCAACTCCAATATTAGCTCTTCCAAGGCGCGCCTGAGCATGAACGCGATTGCGGGTACCTTCCGCGAGCTGAGGCAACAGGTCGGGAGTTCCCAGGTGGAGTTGGTAAGCTTGTCGGAGATCGATCCCCTCAGTGGCCCAGCGGTACGCATGAATATCGATCTCACTGCCAGCGATCATGGTTCGATCAATGACGAGGGGCGCGTGACGCTGGACCTCGCCGACCCAGGCGCCTACTCCTTCGAGGTTAGTTCCTGGAAAGAGCTGAATGAAAAGGTGGGCCAAGCCTTGCACAGGGAGTTTGCCGGCCTGCCCGCCGAACAACGTGTCTGGGAGCTCAACACCCTGGCGCCTGTCGAAGATGAGCTGAACCCTACGTCGTTCGCTGTGCGGACGCATTCATTGGGCCGAGCTGGAAAGGCTGTGGCCAGTGCAGATGAAGACGAGTTGGAGGAGGGCGCTGTGCTGGTGGGGGTGGCGTTCAATAATGCCGCAGGCGGAAATTTCCCAGTCGCCGACAAGTCCTTGCCTTATTTGCTCCCAGAATCCAGCGCTGATGATTCGTTTTCGGTAAATATTCTACTTGCCAATGAAACGTGGATGAGTGAAGTAGCAAGAAAGGTCGCTGAATCACCCGATGTGAAGGAGACTCCGCAACTCGTAATAGACCAGTCTGGGCTTTTTTTAACGATACGCTTCGGCGATGTACCGACTTCAGTGCCGAAGTTTTCAGAAGACTATGGCGAGCACGGGAGGGACCGCTGGCATTGGCGGTACCGCCTACTTGAACATGGTGGGTTTGAGTTGGCCGATCCCGAAGACGGTTTTCGTCTGGTTTTGGAAGGCAATAAGTTCAGGTTTGCTCTCAAAGGTACGGCAAAATCTAGTATCCATGCAGTTTTTGATTTGGATGGTGTGTGGATGAAAGGCGATCGGGATATGAAAATCGATTTTGATTTCGCCAAAGAGTATCTCGTCGAATTGGATAAAAGTAGCAATAAAGTCGTTCTCGTGCCGGGCGAGGCGATCGAACACTTGGCCGTTGAGCCCGAGCATCCTAAAGGCTTCAACTTGGCATTTGGGGACTTCGTGGAGCATCAATTTTACCCTGATCTCCAAGCGCTCTTGACTAACAGATTCCGCGAATTGACCTCGGCGATAGAAACCGCGGCAATATCATTTGATCTGTTTCGTCTGAATGGGTTGCTGTTCAGAGGCGATCAAGTGGTACAAGGAGATCTCGTGCAGGTGCCAGGTGACATGAGCTTGCTGGGAGAGCTTGCCCCGAATCTCACCGCGTTCGCGGTCGAACCCTTGGAGGCCAAGATGCTTGCCGGGAGCACGCAGGCATTCACGCTGCAGCCTGAGCCATCGGGCAATGTCCAATGGCAGGCCAGGCGCCTGCCGGGCGAGGTGGGTGACGCCGGCACATTCAATGGCAGCACTTATACGGCACCCAGTGCGAGCGAGTTCCAAGGCAGCCTGCTGCGCATCATTGTGACCGGTACGGCTGGAGGGCGCAGCAGCAGCGCGTTGGTTACCGTGGTGCCTAACTCCGTGGCGGTTTTCCCGTTCCTGTTCCACGCCCAATACTCGGCACCTGGCATGCCGAAACCCTATGTTGTCGTTGGAGGTCGCCTTGGTGCCGAGCTGAATTGGCTTGAAACACCCGATTTCAAGGGCAGGCTGCGAGCAGTGACCGAAGCGGACAGACAGAACGCTGATCTGGACATTCCCAAAGACCGGGAGGTTCGGATTTATGAATCACCCGAACCATCGACCGGTAATCTAGACCCTTTCGACAATCGCATCCACATTGATCGTATCGAAGTCACCGACGGTGTTCGGCGGGCAGGGATCGACGTCGTCATTCCTTGGGTGAGTGCTACCGCAACCCTAAAGGCCGAGCCTGCAGGTAGCAATGGAGTTCGATTCGCATTGTGGGTGCTCGATGACAGTGTAGGTGGGTTTATCGAGGTGCCGCCGGAAGAAACGACCTGGAAGCTGGTCAAGGGCGAAGGAGCGCTGAATGAGGCGACGGGAATCTACACCCTTGCGCAGGGCGAGCACTACGCCATCGTCGCGGCCCTGGACAAGATGGGAGGCCGTAACCCTGCGTGGGGCTTCACTACCGTACCTATCCCCTATGACCAGGCCTATGAGGAATTGCTAGCGCATGTGCGCCTGCATAGCCATCGGAGGGGGGCATGATCATGGCGGGCAATTCCAAACGAGAGCTGCTCGAAGCATTAAGCGAAGGCGACGCCGTTCAGGGCTGGGGCGGCATCCTGGCCCTGGGCCAGGCCCCTGCGAACAGCTTGCTGCAAGCGAGCTATCTGGAAGCGCTGCGTGATCAGGATATGCTCTTGCCAATCAGCGGCCACTATTACCTGGATAGCCAGCGCACCGAGCAGGTGGTGTTGGACGGACTGGTGCTCGCGCCG
>NZ_BCBD01000215.1:0-8003 GCF_001320345.1 Pseudomonas sp. NBRC 111127
CAGCGCGGCATCGTGGCAGTCGGCGCGGGCGATCAGGGGCGCACTGCGCGCCGCAATCAACCGCACAGGGGCTTCGAACACCTGGGCGAAGCGCACATCGAACCAGATGCTGCTCGACATCAGCTGCACCACCAGCGTGCCGCTGACCATGATCAGCAATAGCTGGCCGAACAGGGTGCGCGGCCACAGCCGGCGAAGCCAGCGCACCTCAGGCATTGGCCTGGTGCTGGCCGATGGTCAGCAAGTAGCCTTCGTTGCGGATGGTGAGGATTTGCGCGGCCCCGTCCGGTGCGCGCCGCAGGTGCTGGCGCAGGCGGCTGACGCACATGTCCACCGAGCGGTCATCAGGCATGTGGTCGCGGCCAAATGCGCTGCGCGTCAGCTGGTCGCGGGAGACCACGCGGTTGTTGGCCTCCAGCAACTCGCGCAGCACCCGGTAGTCGGAGCGTGGCAGGGGCAGGGTCTGGCCATCGGGGCGCGTGAGCAGGCGCTTGACGTGCTCCAGGCGGAAGCCGGCGAACAGTTGTGCGTCGGCCCCTGCAGTGCCCTGCGCCTGGGTTTCCAGGCGTTGCGGGCGACGCAGCACCGCCTTGATCCGGGCAATCAGCTCGCGTGGCTCGAAAGGCTTGGCCAGGTAATCGTCGGCACCCACCTCCAGGCCGATGATGCGGTCCAGCGTGCTGCCTTTGGCCGACAACATGATCACCGCCAGCCCGGGCGTGGCCTGCAATTGGCGACAAAGGCTGAGCCCGTCTTCGCCGGGCAGCATCAAGTCGAGTACCACCAGATCCACCGTGTGCCTGGCCAATTGCGCGCGCATCTGCTCACCGTCGGCCGCCTCCAGCACGTTGTAACCAGCGTGGGCCAGGTAATCACAAAGAAGTTCGCGGATCTCGTCGTCATCGTCGACGACCAGCAGGGTCGTGCTCATGCGGAAAACACCTGTCGGGTGAGGCCCAGGGGCGCTCATTACATTCAATTACATCCCCGTACATGTCGGGTCTGGCGCCGGGAGGGCCGATCCCTAGAATCCTAACAAAAAATCATCTGCAAATACGAAGCCTTCCCAAATGAATCCCTACAGCATTCCGAACGCGCTCACCCCCACCCTTGCAAACGACAACCGCCTCAAGCCGCTGGCCTTCTGCATTGCCGTGGCCATCAGTGGTGGTGCCATGGCCGCCGACAGCCAACCCCTGGAGCTGGACGCCACGCAAATCGAAGACAGCGCGCTGCTGCCCGCCGACGCTGCAGGCCAGCTGGGCTACACCGTCGAGAGCACACGCAGCTCCACCGGCCTGAACCTGACGCCACGGCAGACCCCGCAGTCAGTCACCACCATCACCCGCCAGCAGATGGAAGACCGCGGCATCCACACCATCGAACAGGCCCTGGAAACCACCCCAGGGGTAACAGCCAACAAGTCCGAAGTGGGCGGGCGTACCGATTACCGCGCCCGTGGCTATTCGATCAGCAACTGGAAGGTCGATGGCCTGCAGACCCAAGGCGGTTCTGACTTCAGCGGCAGCGGCAATGCCCTGAACATGGACCTGTACGAGCGCATCGACATCGTGCGCGGGGCCAACGGCCTGCTTGGCGGCACCGGTGACCCTTCGGCCACCGTCAACCTGATCCGCAAGGCGCCGACCAAGACCTTTGGCGGTAGCGCCTACGCCACCTACGGCAGCTGGGACAAGCGCCGCCTGGGTGCCGACCTCAACCTGCCACTGTCCGAGGACGGGCGCCTGCGCTCGCGCTTCGTGATGACCCAGCAGGACGCCAACTCGTTCCGCGACAACCAGTCAGACCGCTCTCGCGCGGCGCTGGCCAATTTCGAATTCGACCTGGACGACGCCACCACCCTCGGTGCCGGCTACCAGTACGAGTACAACAAGGTGGTGGGTGGCGGCTGGGGCGCGAACATTCCGCTGTGGTACCGCGACGGCAGCAAGACCGACCTGCCACGCAGCACCAACGTGGTGCCCAGCTGGAGCTTTGGCGAGTACACCACCCGCACCGCTTTCGGCTCGCTGCAGCACCGCTTCGACAACGACTGGACGCTGGACCTGAAGGCCTCCCAGGCCACCACCGAAGCCCTCAACCACCGCGGCCTGGCCAAGGTGAACTCGGCAGGGCGCGGCACCTATGGCGGCTACTGGGACCAGGATGGCAGCGGCGCCGTACTGAACGGCCTGCACAGCTCCACCGACACCACCCAGCAATCGGCGCAGATCGACCTGTCTGGCCCATTCCAGCTGTTCGGCCGCACCCACCAGGCCATGGTGGGCTATAACGACAGCCGCACCGTGGGTTGGTCGCCGCAGTACACCTGCACCATGGTGGGCGACGGCATGGCCAGTGCACCGGCGTTGGGGTGCCAGTTCCGCGCCAACAACGGTTTCCCGGTCACCGATTGGCACAACGGCGTGGATGACGACTACGGCCTCATCGCCTCGCGCACCGGCCTGCACAGCAAGACCACCACGCGCTTGCAGGGCATGTACGCCGCTACCCGCCTGAGCATTACCGACCCGCTGTCGGTGATTGTCGGCGTGCGCACCAGCAACTACGCGTCGGTGACCCGTAGCGTGGCCGGCGAGCGCAGCAGCCAGGAAGAGAACGGCATCGTCACCCCATACCTGGGCGCGGTGTACGACCTCAACGACACCTACTCGCTGTACGCCAGCTACACCGACATCTTCACCCCGCAAACATCGGAAACCGTGAGCGGCAGCAAAGTCGAGCCGATTCGTGGGCAAAGCTATGAAACGGGTATCAAGGGTGAATGGTTCGACGGCCGCCTGAACGCCTCGGCAGCGTACTTCCGCACCAAGCAAGAAAACAAAGCCGTGCTCGATGGCGACCTGACCACCCCGACCGGTGCCAGCGCCTATAAGGCCGGCTCGGGTGTGGAAACCGACGGTATCGACCTGGAAGTGGCAGGCGCGTTGACGCCTGAATGGAACGTGTACGCCGGCTACACCTACCTGCACTTCCGCCGTGTCGACAGCGACGGCCGCAGCGACCCGTCGCACCTGTTCAAAGCCTCCACCACCTACCGCCTGAGCGGCCCGCTCGACCGCCTGACCGTAGGTGCCGGTGTAACAGCGCAGAGCAATATCCGCGCTATTTCCAGCCCTGCAGGCCAGCCGGTCAACGGCGTGAGCAGCGGTGCAACCGATGTGAACTGGTCGGGTTATGCCATCTGGAACGCCATGGCCAAGTACCAGGTGACCGATGCCACCAGCGTTACCCTCAACGCCAACAACCTGTTCGACAAGCACTACTACACCCAGTACGGGTTCTATGCCGGCGGCATCTACGGTGACCCGCGCAACCTGTCGCTGACGGTAAGCACTGCCTTCTGATATGCAGGGGCGGCCTTGCGTCGCGGTGGGGCACGCAGCGCCCCACCGGCTTCAGGCCCAGCTTCAAGCAATACCGGGGCTGCACCGCAGCCCTGTCGCGCCTCGAAGGTGAAGAGGTACAGGAGAGCTCCGCATGAATGACCCTGGGTGTTCCATGCCGAAGACTAGAATTCGCCCCTGAGCGTCAGCATGTAGTTGCGTGGGTCGCCATAGAAGTTGCCATTCGCTGCACTGGAAACCGTCTGGTAGTAGCTTTTGTCGAACAGGTTGTTGGCATTCAGCGACACCGTCCAGTGATCGTCCACGCGGTACTTCAGCAGGGCATTCCACACCGCGTAACCACTTTGCTTGTAATCGAAGGGAATTCCGGTTTCGACCACTGTGCCAGCGCCATTTACCCGCACGGTTTCACCGCTGACATAGGTGGCGCTTTGCAGATCGACCCCTCCGCCGACGGTCCAGTCCGAAAACTCCCCGGGTAGCTGGTAGGTTGTCCACAATTTGAATTGGTGCTTGGGCGTGATAGTGCTCAACGCCGTGCTGTCGGTCCGGTTCTTGTTGTAGTTGTATACATAGCTGGCCATCAGATTCCAGTCCTTGCGGATTTCGCCTGTTGCCTCCAGCTCGATCCCCTTGCTGACGACCTCACCCTCGTTCACGTAGCAGCAGCTGCCGCCATACAACACTGATTCCCTCGGGTAGTTGGTGTCCTCTACCGCGCCGTTCTCGCGCTTGGTGTAGAACACGGCAAGGCTGGTATTCAGGCGGCCGTCCAGCAGTTCGCCCTTGATGCCCAGCTCGGAAGTCTTGCCTACCAGCGGTTCCAGCACCTGGTTACTGCCCAGCGGCCCACTCAGGTAGCTTTGCTGGGGCTTGAATATCTTCGAATAGCTGCCGTACAGCGACCATTGGTCATCAAGGTCATAGATGGCGCCAAAGTACGGGACGAAGCGCGTAGGTTCGCGCATGTCGATGTCGCTTTGCACCACGCCCGCGTTGGTGTACACCTGTTCGAAGTGGTAGCGGGCCGCCCGGCCACCCAGGATCACCTTCAGCGGGTCGGTCACCTGCAGCGTCAAGCGCCCGTACAAGCCGTACTGCTCCTGGGTGTTGGGGCTGTAGTCGCGCGGGGTTTCCAGCGAAATAGTGGTGGGTTTCCAGTAACCCGGGTCGAACACGTTGATCGGCACGCCGGTACCGGTGAAAACACCCGAGCCCTGCCAGCGGCTGGTCACGCGTTGGTAATCTGCGCCCAGCACGAACTGGTGCTCGCGACCGAAGGCATCGAAATGCCCAGATAGATTGCTGTCGATCAGGTCCTGGCTGGTGGAATAGACGTTGTAACTGGCGCGCCACACAGGCCCTGCCAATGTCACCGGGTTGACCGCGTTGCCCGATACCGCAGCCAGTGCCTCACCGGCATCGCGGGTATTGGTGTACGACACGTTCAGCTTCCAGTCGTTGTCGAAATAGTGGTCGACCTTGGTGAAGATCTCCTGGGAGATATTGTCCATGTAGGACCAGTTCTGCCCGAGGTTGGTGTGCCGCGCCAGCCCGATGTCAGCACCGGTGGTGTAACGTGGCAGGCCCAGCGACGAGTTGGAGTGAGTGCTTTCGTACATGCCGCCCAAGGTGAAGATGGTCTGCGGGCCCAGGTCCACCTCGACCACGCCGTACACCGTGGGCTTCTGCGTCGCCAGTTTGTCGGTAAAGTACTGGCGGTCGGTATACGCCGTGACCAGGCGGCCGCGTACGTTGCCGCTGTCGGTCAACGGGCCGGTGAGGTCGACTTGCGAACGGTAGTTGTCCCACGAGCCGGCGGCGGCCTCGAATTTCAACTGGAAGTCCGACAGTGGGCGCTTGCGCACCAGGTTGATGACGCCACCCGGGTCACCTACACCACCGAACAGTGCACCGGCGCCACGCAGCACCTCGACATGGTCGAATTCGACCAGGTTGTACAGCCGTCGCGAGTAGAAGCTGGTGGCTACCGACGACAGGGCCATGGGGGCGGCGCCGTCGATCTGGATGCTGTCGATGTTGAAACCGCGCGAGTAGAACTCGTAGGTGTCGCTGGTGGTTTTCTGCACCGTCACCCCAGGGGCCATCTTCAGGGCATCCTGCAGGCTGGTCACGCTGCGGTCCTCGATCAGCTGGCTGGACAATACCGATACCGCCTGTGGCGTGTCGCGCAGGCTGGTTGGGGTCTTGGACCCTACGCTCACCGCCCCCGAGGTGTACGACCCGGTGTTCTCGGTCATTTCGCCCATGCCCTGGCCGCTTACCAGCGTGCTGCCCAGCTCCAGCGCCGTGCCGCCGGTGGTGACTACCGGGTTCAGCATCCAGTTGCCGTTGGCCGTCTGGCTTGCACCCAGGCCCGAGCCCAGTAGCAGCTGGTTCAGGCCCTGCTCGACGGTGTAACCGCCGTGCAGGGCGGTTGCGTACTTGCCACGGACCAACGCAGGGTCAAACGACAAATTGATCGAAGCCGCCTGTGCGAACGCATTAAGCGATTGCTCCAGCGCGCTTGCCGGCAGGTCGTATTGGTGTACTGCGTTCTGTTCGGCGTATACCGAGCAAATCGGCAACGCAACGCAGGTAGCGCTGGCAAGCAATACGCCATGCAGCGCAATCGCAAGGCGAGTCCTGGGTACAGGGCGGGGTGTGAACGCAGATGACATGTAAATCGAGCTCCATTCGTTGGCAGGGTCTTTTCCCTGTTAGCCGAAGTGCTCGGAAAAACCCGCAGCGTGAAACGCGCTTTTCTTGCAGAAAATGCTCAACGCGCCACGACGCGACGCCATAGCCTGGTCACGCCCTCGACTTTGACAGGCATCGAGCCCGCCAGCGCATCCAGGGCCAGGTCGATATTATCGAGCTGGAACACCCCGGAAACTTTCAGCCCGGCCACCTCTGGCGCACAGCCCAACCAGCCCCGCTGATAACGCCCCAGTTCGCTGACCAGCGCTTGCATCGACAGGCTGCGTGCGACCAGTTGGCCACGTGTCCAGGCGCTGGCATCCATTTCGCCAGGTGGTAGCTTCATGCAGCGCCCGGCGCTAATCGCGTACTGCTCGCCTGCCGAAACCACTTGCTGCTGCGTGGCCAGATGGATGGCCACTTTGCTGTGTTCGACCGCAAGCCGCGTAGTGGAGGCGTCCTGGCGCACTGCGAAGGCAGTGCCCAGCGCCTGTAACCGCGCTTGCGCGGTGTGCACCCAGAAGCTGCGGCGGCCGCTCGGCGAGCCTTCGTCAGGGCCTGTGTCGATGAATATCTCGCCCTGCAACAGCCTGATCAGCCGCTGGCTGTTGCTGAACACCACATCGACGGCGCTATTGGTATTGAGCTGCAACCGGGTGCCGTCGGCGAGCACCACCTTTCGCCGCTGGCCCACGGCGGTGCTGTAGTCCGCGCCCCAGCGCCTGACCGTGTCCTGGCCGTGCCAGCCCGTCGCGCCAATGATCAGGCCGGCACCCAACACTTGAAGCAGCCGCCTGCGGCCTACCTGCCGATGTTGCATGCGCTCCAGGGTGTCGTGGGCAACGCCCCCGGGTACTCCTGACAGGCTGGCGAGGTTACTGAGCGTTGATTCATTGCTCTGCAGCGCCTGCCAGGCCACTTCATGCAAAGGGTGCAGCTTGCGCCAGTGCAGGCAACCCTGCATTACCTGTGCGTCGGCGTAGCCGGAATGCAGGCGCACCAGCCACATGATCGCCTGATCGAGCACTTCGTCCGGCAAGTCGGGGCGGGCAGCGCTGGTCATGAAGCGGCGAAATAGCAGTGGCGGATGGCCTTGGCCATGTAGCTTTCCACCGACCGCAGGCTGACACCCAGTTGCAGGGCGATTTCCTTGTAGCCCAGGCCGTCCAGGCGTGACAGCAGGAACGCCTTGCGCACTTTGGGTGGCAAACCGTCGAGCAGGGCATCCACCTTGGCCAGTGTCTCCAGCAGGATCATCTGGGCTTCGGGGGAGGGCACCAAGGGTTCAGGCAGATGGGCAATGGCGTCCAGGTAGGCCCTTTCCACCCGGTCACGGCGGGCGCGGTCTATCACCAGGGCCCGGGCGATGGTGCTCAGCCATGCGCGGGGCTGATGCACGTCCTTGAGGCGGTCGGGCTTGCCCAGGACATTGACAAAGGTGTCCTGGGCCAGGTCTGCAGCATTGTCACCTTGGCGCAAGCGCTTGCGCAGCCAGTCGACGAGCCAAGCGTGGTGCTCGGCGTAGAGGGACTGGATATCTGTTGGCGCGGTAGGCGAAGCGGGTGGTGAGGACACTGCGGACCTTGGGCTCAAATAGGAATGCGGATGAGAATTCATCGCATCTTAGCTGGGGTTGGCCGGGAATGACAAGGTGTGGTGAGGGGTGAGGGTTTCGCTGGATGACCTATAGCCTTGAGTTCTATGCGCGGGCGTTCAAGGAATGGCAAAAGCTGGGGGATACGGTCCGGCAGCAACTCAAGAAAACACTCGCCTCGGTTTTGCTGAACCCCAGGGTTGAGGCGTGTGGGGACTTTTCTTGATGGTCAGAGAGTGCGCCAATTGAGATTGCTGGGGATACTGCGCAGCCCATCGCGAGGCAAGGCTCCTGCATTGGTCGGTGGTGGGCACATATCTGCGGCTCGACACCGCCCGACA
>NZ_BCBD01000216.1:0-7905 GCF_001320345.1 Pseudomonas sp. NBRC 111127
TTCACTGACTGCATTCAGGTTGCACCAGAACAGGCTCTTGCCGGTTTCGCCCAGGTGTTCCAAGGCTTTGTAGCCACAGCCGTAAGCGCCCCGCGGGTACTGGGCGACATGCACCAGGGCGTCATGGGCGCAGATGCCCGGGTTTACGGCGAACAAGTGTGGGTGGCCAGCATCGCAGCGGTTGAAGGCGCGTTGGGCTGTGTCGGGCTGAACTGTAACGACCCATTTCCCCGCAGAAGGCCGAAGTTGTACGCGGGGTGGAAAACCGGTGGGCAGGCAAGCCGGTTGGCCAAACGGCTACACGCGCACAACTGCCATTACGGCAGCCCTTTATCACATCCGGGTTTCCATACCCGATCGCTGAACCGACAGCGACCCGGTGATCGTCAGGAGACAGGATGAGGGCGTTCAGAGCCCCCAGATTGGCGAGTGCCCCATTCCGCTTTGGGCAATTTCTGACAGTGAAAAAGGATGGCATGACGGCGCCATTGAGGAACGTCGAGAGCAAACTGGGCAACCCGGAAATCCTTCAGGAGTAACCCCATGTTCCGCTCCACTGCCAGCTTGAAAGGTGTAAGGCATGACCTTACACTAACCCTTCAATGATCAGAAGTTTCAGGCACAAGGGCCTGAGGCTGCTCCATCAGCAACGTGACACATCTGGGGTGCGTGCGGATCATGTCAATCGCTTGCGGCGTTTGCTTGCTTCCCTTGACGTAGCAAAAACGGCTTCAGATATGAATCGCCCTGGTTATCGTCTTCATCCCCTGCATGGAAAGCTGGAAAGCTTTTGGGCGGTGAATGTTTCGGGTAACTGGCGCCTCGTGTTTCGCTTCATTGGTACCGATGTGGAGCTTGTTGACTATCTCGATTACCACTAAGGAGGCCTCAGCCATGCCTATGTTTGATCCTCCCCATCCCGGGGAGTCATTGCGAGAGGATGTGTTGCCCGCAATTGGAATGAACGTCTCTGAGTTAGCTCGTCACCTGGGCTACTCACGGGGGCAGTTATCCACGGTGCTCAATGGGCGTGCCGCAATATCTGCCGATCTTGCTTATCGACTTGAATTGGCTGGCCTCGGTCCTGCCCGGCAGTACCTTGCCGAACAGGCGGCCTACGATCTTTGGCAAGCGGCCCACCGTGAGCATCCTAAGATAGAGCGGTTGATATATGCCTGATTGTTCAGTCCGCATCCGAATCAAACAACCGCTCCAACTCAACCCGCGCCTCCTTGGCCGTCTGCATCACCTTGGCCCGGTCATCGCGGACCTGCCCCTGGGCCACCAGCACTTCTTCGTCATGCTGGGTGAACCGTGCAATCCGGTCCGCCGCCTGCTCATCGCTCAAACCCAGCCCCACCAGCGCGCGGCGGGTCATCTCCAGGCTGGAATAGAACGTCTCGCGGATTGGCTCGGCACCCACATCCGCCAACTTGTGCACATGCTGACGGTTGCGCGCACGGGCCAGCACTTTCAGGTGCGGGTACAGGCGCTTCACCCGCTCAGCTGTGTGAATGGCAGCTTCAGGGTCATCGATGGTGATGATGAAGTACTCCGCTTCACCCACCTTGGCGGCATGCAGCACTTCCGGGCGCAGCGGGTCGCCGTAGAACACCGGCACCTGCTCGAACATACGAGTCATCTCGATGGCATCGACCGAGGTTTCCAGGGCAATGAACGGGATCTTCTGCGCGCGCAGGATGCGTGCAACGATCTGCCCCATACGCCCCATGCCGACGATTACCGCCCGAGGCGTATCCGTCTGTATCTGCTTGTATTGCTCAGGCACTTCACGCGCAGGTTGCGGCCGCTTGAGGGCGCGGGCGCAGGCAATCATCAGCAGCGGGGTAATGGCCATCGACAGGGTGATGGTCATCAGCAGCAGGTCGTAGGTCTGGGTGTCGAACAGGCCCTGGTCCTTGCCCAGCTTGAACACCACGAAAGCGAACTCGCCGCCGGCCGCCAGCACCATGCCCAGGCGTAGCGCGCTGGCGCCGCTCAGGCCACCGGCCAGGCGGCCAACGCCAACCAGCAGCACCAGCTTCACTGCCACCAGCAGCAGGGTCAGGCCCAGCACTACCAGCGGCATTTCCAGCAGCAGACGCAGGTTGGCACCCATGCCGACACTGATGAAGAACAACCCCAGCAGCAGGCCCTTGAAAGGCTCGATCTGAGATTCCAGCTCGTGGCGGTACTCCGAGTCCGCCAGCAGCAAGCCGGCGAGGAAAGCACCCAGCGCCATGGAAATGCCGGCTTCCTCCATCAACCAGGCGGTACCGATCACCACCAGCAGCGCAGTGGCGGTAGACACCTCTGGCAGGCCGGTGCGGGCCACCGTGCGGAACACCGGGCGCAGCAGGTAGCGGCCGCCGACGATCACCACGGCGATGCTGGCGAAGATCTGCAAGCCGTGTTGCAGGCTGTCGCCGTGGCTGGTGTCCGGCCCGCTGGCGGCCAGCAGCGGCACCAGGGCGATCAGCGGTATGGCGGCGATGTCCTGGAACAGCAGGATGGCGAAGGCCAGGCGGCCGTGCGGGGCATTGAGTTGCTTGCTTTCGGCCAGGCTTTGCAGGCCGAGGGCGGTGGATGACAGCGCCAGGCCAAGGCCGAGCACGATGGCCGCAGGTAGCGCCTGACCGAAACCGAACAGGGCAATGGCGCCGATCAGCACGCCGGTCAGCACCACTTGGGCGGTACCGACGCCGAACACGGCCTTGCGCATCAGCCACAGGCGTTTGGGGGACAATTCCAGGCCGATGATGAACAACAGCAGCACCACGCCCAGCTCGGAAATGTGCGCCACGCTCTCGGTATCGCGGATCAAACCCAATGCCTGCGGACCAATGACCACACCGGCCAGCAGGTAGCCAAGCACGGCACCCAGTTGCAGGCGCTTGGCCAAGGGCACGGCAAGGACGGCAGCGAGCAGAAAGATCACCGCGGTTTGTAGAAGGCTGCCTTCATGTGGCATGGGCTCGTACTCCATGAGCTGCCGGGGCAGCGTTCGAACGGGTTGGCGGACAATTCTGAGGGCTGGGGGTGGTGTTAGACAATCCGCCATCGGGGAGAAAGATTGTCCTGAAAAATGAGACAACCTGTGCAGCCCCTGTGGGCGCGGGTTTCCTCGCGAAGCGGCCCGCACAGGGAACACACTGACTCAGGCCCCACCAAACTGTGCCCGATACTGCGCCGGCGTCATGCCAATCCGTTCGCAGAACACCTTGCGCATGTGCCGGTCACTGCCAAACCCGCACTGCGCCGCCACCACCTTCAGTGGCAGGTCGCCGCATTCGAGCAACTGGCGGGCGCGGTCGATGCGCGCATTCTGCAGGTATTGCAGTGGCGTAATCCCCACCTCGCGCTGAAACGTGCGGGCAAAGTTGCGCCCGCTCATGGCCACCAGGTCGGCCATTTTCTGCACGGTGAAGGCCTGCTCGATATGATCGACGATGTATGCCTGCACCCTCGCCACTGGCGAGTCGTCGCGTGGCACTGCCGCCAGCAGCGGCCCATACGGCGTTTGCCCTCCTTGCCGGTGGCGCGCCACCAGCAGCACCTTGGCCACTTCCAGGGCCAGTGCCTTGCCGTGGTCTTCGGCGATAACTGCCAGTGCCAGGTCAATGCCCGCCGTGATGCCGCCAGACGTGATCAGGCAGCGATCGATGACATAGATCTGCTCGGTTTCCACCTTGGCCGCGGGAAACGCCTGCGCCAGGCGCTCCACGTAGTTCCAGTGGGTGGTGCAACGGTAGCCGTCCAGCAGCCCGGCCCGGCCCAGCAAAAATACCCCGGTACAAATCGCCCCGAACCGCTTGGCACTGCGCACGGCCTGGGGTAGCCAGCGCTCGAGCACTGGCAGCGCGATGTCGTACGCGCCAGGGCCACCGGGCACCAGCAGCAGATCCACGGCGGCAGGCAGGTCTTCCAGGCGTAGGTCGGCCACCACCTTCAGCCCGCACGAGCCACGCACCGCCGCCTGCCCCTCGGCCAGGGTGAGCAACCGGTAGCGCCGCTCGGCCGGCAGGAAACGGTTGGCGATGGCGAATGCATCCATAGGCCCCGTCACGTCCAGCAACAGCACATCGTTGAACAGCACCATGGCTACGGTGCGGTGGGCGGTTTTTTCCTGCATTGCTTTTCTACCTTGAATCCTGGGTGCGGCTGACGGCCTGTAACTGAATATGAAACGCATCTTATGGTAGCGGCAAACCCGCCAGGGCCAGCACCGCACAATTAAGAACAATTCAGCTTTGGCTCAGGACTTTGTCATGTGCCGGGGGTGAGACTTTCCCTACTGAACAGGAGAGTCGCCATGCACGACGGGACGCCTCAAATGCCGCTGCAACCCCCTGGGGCCCTGACGCCTGCGCGGTTGCGCCTGGCCAAGGAACTGATGCTGCGCAGCTCGCTGTCGATCATCGAGATCGCCGGCTTGTGCCACCTCACACGCAGCCATTTCTCCCGAGCTTTCAAGGTCAATACCGGGCTTTCGCCCCAGGCCTGGCGCCTGCTGGCACGCATGGAAAAGGCCAAGCGCCTGCTTGCCACCGAGGCGCCCATTACCCACGTGAGCCTGGAATGCGGGTTCTGTGACCAAGCCCACTTCACCCGTGCCTTCAGCCGCCTGGTCGGCCAGCCGCCGAATGCGTGGCGCCAGGCCCAGGCCTATTCTTAAGCCGGAGCTATTCACTGGTATAGCCCCCTGCGGGTAGTACCGCGCCGCTTTTCCAACCGAGGAGTCACCCCCATGAGCCAACCCGATTACAAGCGCCTGAACAAAGACGACGCCGTGGTACTGCTGGTGGACCACCAGACCGGCCTGATCTCGCTGGTGCAGGACTTCGCCCCCAACGAGTTCAAGAACAACGTGCTGGCCCTGGGTGACCTGGCCAAGTTCTTCGGCCTGCCGACCATCCTCACCACCAGTTTCGAGCAAGGCCCGAACGGCCCGCTGGTGCCGGAGCTCAAGGCCATGTTCCCGGACGCGCCCTACATTGCCCGCCCAGGCCAGATCAATGCCTGGGACAACGAGGACTTCGTCAAGGCGATCAAGGCGACCGGGCGCAAGCAATTGATCATTGCCGGCGTGGTCACCGACGTGTGCGTGGCCTTCCCGACTCTGTCGGCGCTGGCGGAAGGTTTCGAGGTGTTCGTGGTCACCGATGCCTCGGGCACCTTCAACCCAACCGTGCAGCAGGCAGCGTGGGTGCGCATGACCCAGGCGGGCGCGCAGATGATGAACTGGTTCTCGGTGGCCTGTGAGCTGCACCGCGACTGGCGCAACGACATCGAAGGGCTGGGCAGCCTGCTGTCGCAGCGCATACCCAACTATCGCAACCTGATGAACAGCTATGCGGCGCTGACGTCGCGCTGATTCAGCCCTGAACCGGCCTTGCAGCGGGTACACCCGTTTCTGCAGCGTGGTATGCGCAGGTGCGGGGTGCACCGTGAACAGGCCGGCACAGGCTAGCGGTCACTGACCGGCAGGGTGAAGCGAATCCGGCAGCCGCCCAGCTCCGACACCAACGCCTGCAACTGGCCGCCGTGGGCCTGTACCACCGAATTGCAGATCGCCAGCCCCATGCCCATGCCGCTGCCCTTGGTGGTGTAGAACGCATCGAACACGCGCTCGCGTTCTTCAACCGCAATGCCCGGCCCGTTGTCGTCCACACAGATCTCTACCTGCCCCGCAACTACCGCCGAGGCAATGCGCAGCACGCCATCGGCACGGTACCCCGCCAGCGCCTCCAGGCCATTGGTGATCAGGTTGAACATCAGCTGTTGCAACTGCACCGGGTCGGCCACCACGCTGACCCCCGCGTGCAAGTGGGTTTGCACCTGCACTGCACCCTTGGCGGCATCGGTCGAGGTCAGGCGCACCACCTCGCGGATCACCGCGTCCAGCTTCACCGCCTGGCGCTGCAGCGGTGCCTGCTTGGCCAGCGAGCGCAACGCCCGCAGGATGTTGGCAGCACGCTCGCTGTCGTTGCGGATGTCTTCCAGCCCGGCCATCGCTTCTTCCAGGTCGGGCTTTGCACGCTTCAGCCAGCGCAGGCTGGCGGCGGCATTGGCAGCGATACCCAGCAACGGCTGGCTTATTTCGTGGGCAATCGAGGCCGACAGTTCGTTCATGACTTGCAGGTGGGCAGTGCGCGCAAGCTCTGCGCGAGAATGACGCCGTTCCGCCTCTATCTGCGCCCGGCTCTGGTTGTCTTCGGCCAGGCGTGTGTAGAACTTGGCCGTTTGCAGTGACACCGCGGCCTGCGCCGCCAGGATCTCCAGCATGGCCAGGCGCTGGCTGCCGAACAGGCCGGGTACCAGGCGGTTTTCCAGGTACACCAGGCCGATCAGCACCCCCTGGATCACCAGGGGCAGGCACAGTACCGAGCGGGCGCCACGTGCCTGCAGGTCCTGGCGAAAGGCTTCGGGGCAATCGCTTTGGGCATCGCTGAGCACCAGCGGCTTGCGCGTACGCATGGTGGTGTTGATGACCGACAACGGCGCCTGGGTCATGAATTTCTGGCAATTGTCCATGTTCACGTGCAGCCCGGCATCGTCGATGTAGGCGAGGGCGGCCATCTGGAATTCGGCACCGCTGACGATCAGCAGCGCACCGTGGTCGGCGCCGGAGTGCTCGGTCAGGTGGCCCATCAGGGTTTCGATCAGGCCTTCCAGCAGCACCTCCTCGGACAGCGCTCGCGCCGCTTCGATACCGGCCTCGAGGTCCAGCCTGGCCTGCTGCGTGGCACGCTGGGTTTCCTGGATCGGCTGGGTGCGCAGGAACGGATGCAGGGTCTCGAGTTGCTGCACCTTGCCGGTTGCGCCCCAGATATGGAAACAATCGCGAGCGACGCGCAGGTGCAGGTTGGCACCGGAAATCAGACCGCTGGGGATGCACACTTCCGCCAGTTGCTCATGGGCCAGCGCCTGTTCGTGGATGAAGCCGGCAGCGGTGGCGGCGATCTGCGCCTGGTCGAAGCAACGAATGGCGGCCAGCCCGTCGCCCTCCAGCTTGGCGATCACCCCTTCGATCAGCAGCAATTTGTTGCGGAACGTGGCCGGGTTGAAGCCTGCCCAGTGAGCGAAGCGCTCACGCAATGCCTGTAGTGCGTGCAGCTTGTCGGCAAGGCTGCCGGGGGCCTCCGGGCTGCCCAGGAGCAAGCCACGGAACAGGTGATAGTCGGCCAGGTTGATGTGGGCCGGCGCGGCCCAGGCGTAGTCGCCGGCCCGCGCCAGGTTGGCCATGGCCTGCGTATGGTTGCCCAGGTAGAAGGCGCTCATGCCGGCGAACAGGTACTCGAAGAACCGTGTAATGGGCGAGTTCGAGGGTGCGGTCGCGGTCGTGCCGGTCGTGCCGCTGAGGGCGGCGACGAACGCTTGCTGGGCCAGCAGGGTCTGCGCCACCTCCAGGTAGCCATGCCGACGCGCGGTGGCCAGGCCCTGGGCGACTTCCTCGGCCACTTCCGGCAGGTAGCGGCCCATGATCAGCGAGTCGGAAACCAAGTGGTTGCAGGCATGGCAGCTCATGGCCAGGTCGCCGCTCAGGTGCGCCGAATCGACGGCCTCCAGGGCGGTGCGGCGGGCCAGCTCCATGGGCGACGTCCAGGCACTGAGCTGGTCCAGAGCGAGCAGCGCGCTGCTCAGGTCGGCCTCCAGGCCGTGGCGCTCGATCAGCTTGAGCGCCGCCAGGCAGCAACCATGGCCATCGTGATAGGCACCAAAACGCTCGGCGCACATCACCCCGTACCAGGCCAGGCCGTAGGTGCTCCCTGGCGCTACGCCATGCAGCAACGCCAGCTCCGTGAGCTTGGCCAGGTGCAGGAAACACAGGTCGTCCTGCACCAGGAAGGATGACGACAGGGTCGCCAGCAAACCCACTGCCAGTGCCACCTCTTGCGAGTCGGG
>NZ_BCBD01000217.1:0-7592 GCF_001320345.1 Pseudomonas sp. NBRC 111127
GCGCGACTCGCGCGGCGTCAGCCTGACCCCGGAAGGCGGCAAGGTGCTGGAATACGCCGAACGCATGCTGGACACCGCCAAGGCCATGAAGCAATCGCTGGACAGCGACCGGGCCAAGGTCGGGCGAATTCGCATCGGGGTGATGGACACGGTCATCCACACCTGGATGAGTGCGCTGGTGGCGGAACTGACCGAGCGCTACCCACAGGTAGAAATCGAGCTGGTGGCGGACACTGCACTGAACCTGCGCGAGCAACTGCAAAAGGGGTTTCTCGACGTGATCCTGCAGACCGACCTGCTGCGCGAGCAGTCGATCCGCAGCCTGGATCTGGCGCGCTACCCGATGGGCTGGGTGGTTGCCGCCGGCTCGCCCCAGCACCGCGCTTTCGGCTCGCTGGCCGAGCTTGGTCGGGAGCGGATCATCACCTTCTCGAAGAATTCACGGCCGCACCAAGAGGTGCTGAGCCTGCTGCAGGGTGCCGGGGCTGACGCACCGCGCCTGAACTGCGTGAACTCGGTGGCGGCCATTACCCGGCTGCTACGCGACGGCTTCGGCATCGGCGCGTTGCCACCGGCATTGGTGGATGCCGAGCTGGGCCGCGGCGAGCTGGTGTTGCTGGCGGGGCTGCAACCGCCGCCGAGCCTGGAGCTGGTGGTGGCCTGGCAGACCGGCGTGGCGCTGGTGGATGAGGTAGTCGGGCTGTGCCGACAGGTGCTGGAGGGGTATGCACGGGACATGGGTGGGCAGCGGATCGTGCTGGTTTCCTAGGGGTTGGCGTTGAGGACGCAGTGCCTGTGCTGGCGATCACCTTCAGCGCCAGCTCTCTTTCACCACCCGACGCCGCCCCCCAAGGATCACCCAGCCAAGCCCCAGCAACAGGCTCTCGACCACGAACGCCAGCACAAACCCTGCGCCAACACCCCAGCCGATGGCCTCGGGCACCAGCAGAATCTGGTAGCTGTAGCCGTTGAGGGTTTCTTCACGCAGCTGCGGGTCGGCCTGCACCAGCACATGCCAGGTGCGTGCGGCCCAAGGCCCTTGCAGGGCCTGCCACTCGTTCTCCAGCAACTGGTTGCGGATCATCAGGCTTTCGATGCTGTTGGCGTCACTGTTGAACACCGGGTCATCACTGCTGCGGTAGTGCCGTAGCAAGGCCTGCAGGTCGCCATTGAAAAAGCGCTCGGCCGTCTGCTTGAAGCCGTCCAGCGCCTCGCGCGACTCGTACAGGTGCGCCTCCACCCGCTGGCTGTAGTCTTTCACCAGCCCCGGCACCTGAATACCGGCCAACAGGCCGAAGGTGAACAGCAGCAACCGCAGGTAACTTCTGAACATGCAGCGTCCTTAGCTCTGGCCGTGCGCCACACATTCACCGTGCCGCCACAGGGCCCATTGACCCGGCTCGTAGCGCTGCCAGGTCTCGTTCTCGGTCAGGGCCTCGGTGGCAATCACCGTGACCACGTCGTTGGGGGTGGTTTGCGTATGGAAGTCGACGATCAGGTCGACATCCTTCAAGCGTGCCGCACCAAACGGCGCACGCCGGGTAATGTGCACCAGCTTGGTCGAACAGAAGCAGAACAGCCAGTCACCGTCGCTGAGCATGCAGTTGAACACGCCCTGCCCGCGGTAACCGGCACAGGCTTCGACCAGCACCGGCAACAGCTGTTCCACCGGCACCGGCTCGGGGAAGGCGCTGCGAATGCGGTTGAGCAGGTCGCAAAAGGCCGCCTCGCTGTCGGTATCGCCTACCGGCCGATAGAAACTGCCCAGGCCCTTGAAGGCGCCCAACTGGCCGTTGTGCGCAAAGCACCAGTTACGGCCCCACATTTCGCGCATGAACGGGTGGGTGTTGGCCAGGCAGACCTTGCCGACGTTGGCCTGGCGGATATGGCCAATGACCACTTCGCTCTTGATCGGGTAGCGCTGCACCAGGCTGGCTACCTCCGACTCGCTGCTGGCAGCCGGGTCCTGGAACAGGCGCAGGCCGCGCCCTTCATAGAAGCCGATGCCCCAGCCATCGCGGTGCGGGCCGGTGCGGCCACCGCGCTGCATCAGGCCGGTAAAGCTGAAGACAATGTCGGTAGGGACGTTGGCACTCATGCCCAACAGTTCGCACATGGCTGTGTCTCCGCTTACAGACGGGGCTCGACCCGGCCATTTCCCCGGGGTGCCGCAGGTGGCGGGAGGTCACGGTAACGGTCGCTGCGCTCGGCGGCCAAAGGGGCCTGGGCGCCGAGCCGGTCATCTTCGGCCTGCTCGCGCTGGGCCGCGGCCTCAGCCTGGGCCCGCCGCTCGCGGGCGCGTTTTTCCAGCGGCCAACGCAGCAATACGAAGAGGGCATACAAGGCAAAGGCGATCATGCCGTACATGGCAAAATCGGAAACTGCGCGCCAGGCATTGTTGCCAACCTTGAACGCCACATCCAGGGTGGTGATGGCGATGGCCGGGGCGAAGCTGTCCTTGACCGGGTCAACCACGGTCGGCGTCAGCAACAGCACCGCCAGCACCACGCGCAGGGGCTCGCGCAACCAGCGCCACATCCAGCCGGTCAGTTTGAAGCCCACCAGCAGGCAGCCCAAAGCGGCAACCGCGTACAGGCCCCAGGCCAAGGTGTAGTCGTTCTCGATCATGGTGTTCGTGCAAGCCAGGCAAAGAGGTGCCTATGATAAACACTTTTCCGGGCGCACACAGTGTTTGCCTGCGCCGGCCGCTTCGCAGCCGGGCCCAGGCCACCCCAACCAAGAGATCCTCGATGCCGACCAAGCCCCAACCGCCGATTGCCCATGCCGACCAGGCCGCCGACCCGTATGCCTGGCTGCAACAGCGCGACACCCCCGAGGTGCTCGCCTACCTGCAGGCCGAAAACGCCTACCAGCAAGCCTGCCTGGCCGACCAAGGGCCCCTGCGCGAGCAATTGTTCGAAGAGATCAAGGGCCGCATCCAGGAGACCGACCTGTCGCTGCCTTCACCCTGGGGGCCGTATCTGTACTACACCCGCACCACTGCTGGCGACGAATATCCGCGCCACTACCGCTGCCCACGCCCGGCCGACGACAGCAACACCGTCGATGAAAGCCAGGAACAGCTGTTGCTCGACCCCAACGCACTGGCCAACGGCGGCTTCCTCTCGCTGGGCGCGTTCAGTGTCAGCCCCGACCACCGGCTGCTGGCCTACAGCCTGGATACCAGTGGCGACGAGGTCTACAGCCTGTACGTGAAAGACCTCGCCAGCGGCGCGATCACCGCCCTGCCCTTTGAAGACTGCGATGGCAGCATGACCTGGGCCAACGACAGCCAGACACTGTTCTTCGCCGAGCTGGACGACACCCACCGGCCATGGCGCCTGTGCCGCCATACGCTGGGCAGCCCCGGTGCCGAGCGCGTGTTCGAAGAGCCCGACGGGCGCTTCTTCCTGCATTGCTACCGCACCAGTTCCGAGCGCCAGCTGGTGCTGCTGCTGAACAGCAAGACCACCAGCGAAGCCTGGGTGCTGAACGCCGAAACCCCACAGGCGCCATTCGTTTGCCTGGCGCCACGTGTCGAGGGCCATGAATACTTCCCCGACCACGGCCAGCTCGACGGCGCGTGGTGCTGGTTTATCCGCACCAACCAGGACGGCATCAACTTCGCCCTGTATTACGCCCCGGCTACCGAGGTACCGGGCCGCGAGCAATGGCAGGCACTGGTGCCGCACCGCGAGGCAGTTATGCTTGAAGGGCTGAGCCTGAATGCCGGCGCACTCACCCTGAGCCTGCGCGAAGGCGGCCTGCCGATCATCGAAGTGCGCCCGCAAGGTCTGGCGGCCTACCGTGTCGAGCTGCCGGATGCCGCCTACAGCCTGTACGTGCAAGACAGCCTGGAGTTCGCCAGCCCCCGCCTGCGCCTGCGCTACGAAGCACTCAACCGCCCGGCCCAGGTGCGCCAGCTGGAGCTGGCCAGCGGCGCCCAGGTGGTGCTCAAGCAAACACCGGTACTGGGCGCGTTCGATGCCGACGACTATGTCAGCGAACGCTTGTGGGCGACTGCCGCCGACGGCACCCAGGTGCCGATCAGCCTGGTGCGTCGCCGCCAGGACCTGGGCCAGACCGTGCCGCTGTACCTGTACGGTTACGGCGCCTATGGCGAAAGCCTCGACCCGTGGTTCTCGCATGCACGCCTGAGCCTGCTGCAGCGCGGCGTGGCCTTCGCCATCGCCCATGTACGCGGTGGTGGCGAGCTGGGCGAAGCCTGGTACCGCGCCGGCAAGCAGGCGCACAAGCACAACACCTTCAGCGACTTCATCGCCTGTGCCGAACACCTGGTCGCCCAGGGCGTGACGGCGCCCGACCGGCTGGCCATCAGTGGTGGCAGTGCCGGTGGCCTGTTGATCGGCGCGGTGCTCAACCTGCGCCCCGAACTGTTCCGCTGTGCGGTCGCCGAGGTGCCGTTCGTCGACGTGCTCAACACCATGCTCGACCCCGACCTGCCGTTGACCGTGACCGAGTACGACGAGTGGGGCAACCCTGAGGAGCCGGAAGTGTATGCGCGGATCAAGGGTTATGCGCCCTACGAGAACGTGAAGGCCCAGGCCTACCCGGCGATGCTGGTGGTGGCGGGCTACAACGACAGCCGCGTGCAGTACTGGGAGGCGGCCAAGTGGGTGGCGCGGCTGCGCACGCGCAAGACCGATGACAACCTGCTGTTGCTCAAGACCGAGATGGGCGCCGGGCACGGCGGGATGAGCGGGCGGTATCAGGGGCTCAAGGATGTGGCGCTGGAGTATGCGTTCGTGTTTGGCGAATTGGGTATCGCTTGAGATGGCCGGGGGTGCTTTGCGCCCCTTTCGCGACACAAGGCCGCTCTCATAGAACAGTACATAACTTATTGATTTAGCGGGGTCTTTGTGGGAGCGGGCGTGCCCGCGAACACCGGCGTAGCCGGTGCCAGCCACCGCGCTGGATTCTTCGCGGGCACGCCCGCTCCCACACAGGCCGCGTCGCGGTTACGAATTGAGTTCTCTGCGCGACAGCGCAGCCCGTAGGGCTGTGTTATCTCCCACAGGGCACTGGCCCCCTAGTAATCCCAGCGCCAACGCACCGCTGCAGTCAGTCATCATCCTGCGCCGGCTTCGCCGGCTCCGGCCGCAACCCCGGCAAGGGCTGATCCTTCGGCGGCCCGGGCACCGGCATCGGTGGCAGCAAAGGCGCACCCGGCTGGCTGTCGTAAGCCTTGGGCGGCGTGCTCGGGGTGATCTGCGGGTAAGGCGTGGGCGTTGGCGTACCCGGCGCACCGGGCACCGGGGTCGCCAGCCGGGGCGGCGTACTGGCGGCATCGGCCATGGGCAGGCCCGCCAGCCACAGCACGGCTAGGATCGCGCGCAACATCAGTAACCTCCTGTCGGGAACCTTCCTACAGGCTACGCCTAAATCAACGCTTTCGCCTGTCCGCCCGCCCTGCAAGCGCGCTAGACTCAATGGCATAACCGTCACCTGCCTGATCAGAACAAAGGAAACACCATGAGCGCCTCCTCTTCTGCTGCCGCCACCGCGCGCCTGGACCGCATTCTCGCCGACGCCAAGCGTGACAAGGAAATGGGCTACCGCGACAAGGCCCTGAGAATGTACCCGCACGTGTGCGGCCGCTGCGCCCGCGAGTTCGCCGGCAAGCGCCTGAGCGAGCTGACCGTACACCACCGCGACCACAACCACGACAACAACCCCCAGGACGGCTCGAACTGGGAGCTGCTGTGCCTGTACTGCCACGACAACGAGCATTCGCGCTACACCGACCAGCAGTACTTCAGCGAAGGCTCCACCAGCACCCCGAGCATCGCCAAGGCCACGCACAACCCGTTTGCCGGCCTGGCTGGCTTGCTGAAGAAAGACTGACCATCGATTCGCCCCCCGCTGCTACCGGGCAGCCCGTATAATCGCGCTTTTTTTCGCGAAGGGCCCCGGTACGTGGCAAACAAACGATACAGCTGCATCGGCCTGTTCAACCCCAAGTCGCCGGAAAACGTCGGCTCGGTGATGCGCGCCGCGGGCTGCTACGGCGTCAACTCGGTGTTCTACACCGGCAAACGGTATGAGCGCGCCCGTGACTTCGTCACCGACACCAAGCGCGTGCACTACGACATCCCGCTGATCGGCATCGATGACCTGCAACGCATCATTCCGCTGGGCTGCACCCCGGTGGCGGTAGAGCTGGTGGACGGCGCCCGGCCCCTGCCGGAATACACCCACCCGGACCGCGCCATCTACATCTTCGGCCCAGAGGACGGGTCGCTGAGCGAAGAAGTGCGCGGTTGGTGTGAAGAGACCATCTACATCCCGACCGAGGGCTGCATGAACCTGGCGGCGACGGTGAATGTGGTGCTGTACGACCGTATGGCCAAGGGGCTGAATACCCGTTCGGGGCCCAAATTCAAGTAAAAAGCCGCTCTTGCAGTGGCTGTACCGGCTCACCGCCGGTACAGCCACCACAAAAGCGGCCAGGTGCCGAACTCCGTCAGAACAGCACCGGTCTTGCTCAGCTCACGAAGCGTTGATCCAGATGGTCTTCAGCTCCGTGTATTGGTCATGGGCCCAGATGGACTTGTCGCGCCCACCAAAGCCAGACTCCTTGTAGCCACCGAACGGCGTGGTCACGTCACCTTCGCCGAAGCAGTTGACCGTGACCACCCCGGCGCGGATTTCACGCGACAGGCGCAGCGCATTGCGCAGGCTGCCGGTGTAGGCCGAAGCGGCCAGGCCGTAGACGGTGTCGTTGGCCAGCTCGATGGCTTCATCAATCGTTGCGAAGCTGGTCACGCTCAGCACCGGGCCGAAGATTTCCTCGACGAACAGCTTGCTGTCACGGCCAACATTGTCAACGATGGTCGGCTGCACATACACGCCGTTCTCGGTTTCGCCGCCCTGAACGATGCTGAGTTTTTGCCCGGCAGCGTATTCCAGGTACGACTTGACCTTCTCGAAATGCGACTTGCTGACCATCGCGCCCAGGCGGTTGTCCGGGTCCAGCGGGTCGCCCAGCTTCCAGTCCTTCAAGTGCTTGGCGATCAGGCCCAGCAGTTCGTCTTTCACGTCCTTGTGCACGATCAGGCGCGAGGAGGCCGAGCAGTTCTCACCCATGTTCCAGAACGCACCGGCGGTGACGAACTGCGCCACTTCGTCGAGGTCTTCGCAGTCGTTCATGACCACGGCCGGGTTCTTGCCCCCCAGCTCCAGAACGATGCGCTTGAGGTTGGACTCGGCAGCATATTTCAGGAACAGGCGGCCGGTGTCGGTGGAGCCGGTGAAGCTGACCATCGGGATGTCCATGTGGCGGCCAATGGCCTCGCCCACTTCACGGCCACCACCGGGCACCAGGTTGAACACACCGGCCGGGATACCGGCTTCATGGGCCAGCTCGGCCACACGCAGGGCACTGAGGGTGGTTTCCTTGGCCGGCTTGACCACGATCGAGCAACCGGCGGCCAGCGACGGGGCGATCTTCCAGGCCAGCATCAGCAGCGGGAAGTTCCACGGCAGCACCAGGCCGACCACGCCAATGGCTTCACGCACCACCATGGTCACGGCAGCGTTGCCGGTCGGTGCGGTGGCGTCGTAGATCTTGT
>NZ_BCBD01000218.1:0-7554 GCF_001320345.1 Pseudomonas sp. NBRC 111127
GCTACGTCGAAGAGCTGCACCTTGATGAAATTAGCGATCAGCTTGCCGCCCTGGCCCAGCGCCAAGGCTTCAACGTTGAGCGCCAAACGATTGAGCTTCAGGGCTTATGTCAAGCATGCCGATCCGTGAGTAATGCCTAATGTCCCAATTTGATGAACTCGCCCCTCAACAGCTTTTTAAGGCGTTAGAGTCAGCGACCACAACAGCTTCCCTGCCCAAGCTTGCAACGCTACTAGATGCCATTCGCTTTAATGAAGACGGCCTGATTCCCGCCATTGCCCAGCAACATGATACGGGCGAAGTACTGATGATGGCGTGGATGAACCGAGAAGCCCTGGAAGAGACGTTAACAACGCAGCGAGTTTGCTACTTCTCACGCTCGCGCCAAAAGCTATGGCGCAAAGGTGAGACATCAGGACAGCAACAGCGCCTTAAAAGCGCAGCGCTAGATTGCGATGGTGATACGCTGCTGGTTCAGGTGGAGCAAACTGGTCCCGCGTGCCATTCCGGCCGTCGCAGCTGCTTTTATGTGTCGCTCGGTGCAGACAGCGCCAAGATTACCAGCGAGCCGCTGATTGATCCGGCCACGCTATACGGTAAAAAAGCGCCGTGAAAAATTGGCTGTTCGCCATTAAACAGGTTTTTCTTAAGCTGCTAACAGCAGTGATGGTGGGCTGTATTCGCGTTTACCAATACACCATCAGCCCACTGCTTGGCCCTCGCTGCCGCTTCTGGCCAAGCTGCTCTTCCTATACCATCGAGGCCATCCAGGTGCACGGCCCTTTCAAAGGCGGCTGGATGGCTGTCAAACGCATCGTGAAATGCCACCCAGGCAGCCCAGGCGGCATGGATCCGGTGCCCGGTGGGCGCAGCGAAGCGCTCTGCCGTGAAAATGACGACCGCCCTACTGAGCGTTGCCGCTCAACCTTCTGCCGCCACTAACGTTTATCCTTGCTTAGCCACCTGATAGATACGCTCTAACATGGCGTGCAGGCCGTTACTGCGCGTGGGTGAAAGGTGCTTATCAAGCCCGAGATCTTTCAAGAAATGCGGCTCGGTCTGATTGATCTCTTCGGCTGTGCGCTCACTATAGATACGCAGCAATACGGCAATTAACCCTGATACGATGGCAGCATCCGATGTAGCCTTGAACACCAGTTTGTCGCCTGCCTGTTCATGGCACGTCCACACGTTGGATTGGCAGCCTTGGATTTTATATTCTTCCGTACGACGCTCCTCCGGAAAGTCAGGCAGCTGCTTTCCCATATCAATAATGTACTGATAACGGTCCATCCAGTTATCAAACATCTCAAACTCTTCGACCAGCTCCTGTTGGGCTAGCTCTGCGCCTGAAGTTGCCATGGCGTATCCTTTGCGTTGATGAATCACAGTCGCGGCTATTATAACGTTTCAGCCCCTGCTTTTGGGGGCGTTTTCAAGCGGTGGCGCTGCTGCTCTTGATGCCACTCATCGGCTTCGGTGTGCAAATAACGGCTGGTGGTATCTAGCTTGGCATGGCGAGCGCTTTCCGCTAAGTAACGCGAGTTATTGTCAAATTCTGTGTATGGCCGGTCAGGCGGCAGTCCTGTCTGACTGATCGGTCAAGGGTTCGCCGTCCTTGAACTGGACGTTGTTCACGACCAGCTCCAGCTTGTTGAACCCCTTGATCCGCTTCCAGCGCTTCTGGGCGCTCTGAAGCAGCTTGAAGACCATCGCCAGGGTCGTCGCTCTGGAGCCGCAGTTCCGGCTGCGCTTGCTCCGCAGGCGGACCGTGGCGAAGGTCGACTCGATCGGGTTGGTGGTGCGGATATGCACCCAGTGTTCTGCCGGGTAGTCATAGAACGCCAGCAGCTCCTCCCGATCCTTGGCCAGGCACTCCATGGCTCTGGGGTACTTGGCCTCGAAGCGTTTCACCGTGCGATCGAAAGCCTTGTGCGCCTCATCGCGGGTCTCGGCCATCCAGATCTCATGGAGGTCGGCCTTGACCTTGGGCTGCACGGATTTCGGCAGTTTATTCAATACGTTGGCAGTCTTATGGACCCAGCAGCGCTGGTGCTCGGTCTCTGGATAGACCTTGCTCAACGCCGCCCAGAAGCCCATGGCGCCGTCGCCAACCGCTAGCTTGGGGGCCGTCGTCAGCCCGCGCTCGCGTAGCCCCGTGAGCAGCTCTTTCCAGCTGGCCTCTGACTCACGCTGCCCATCCTCGACGACGACCAACTCCTTGCGGCCCTGCTCAGTGACGCCGATGATCACCAGCAGACACAGACGGTCATCCATGCGCACGTTGCTGTACACGCCGTCTGCCCACCAGTAGACGTAGCGCTGCTCTGATAAGCCCCGCTTCTGCCACTCGGCGTGCTCAGCCTCCCACTGCTTCTTGAGCCGCGACACAGTATTGGGGTCGTCTCAGAATTCGGAAAATAAAGCACGCTAAGGCGTAGTCACCCCGTGACTCCCCCGCGCCGATGCAGCGAGCTTCGTTCCGTCTTGCAGTGACGCAATCAGCGGGCAGGAAACGTTCCCTTTCCGCGCATGGCAGGCGCACACCAGTTCAGACAGCACGGCCTCCATGCGTGCCAAGTCGGCCATCTTCTCGCGCACATCCTTGAGCTTGTGCTCGGCCAGGCCGCTGGCTTCCTCGCAATGGGTGCCATCCTCCAGCCGCAGTAGCTCGGCGATTTCGTCCAGGCTAAAGCCCAGCCGCTGGGTCGATTTCACGAACCGCACTCGTGTTACATCCGCCTCGCCATAGCGGCGAATGCTGCCATAGGGCTTGTCTGGCTCCGGCAGCAGGCCCTTGCGCTGGTAGAACCGGATGGTCTCCACATTGACCCCGGCCGCCTTGGCAAAAACGCCAATGGTCAGATTCTCCAAATTTTTTCCATATCGCTTGACTCCGTACATAACTACGGAAGTAAGCTTAAGCTATCCAAACCAAATTTGAAAGGGCAAGCGTATGTCTGAACCTCAAAACGGGCGCGGGGCGCTCTTCACTGGCGGGCTAGCCGCCATCCTCGCCTCGGCTTGCTGCCTGGGGCCGCTGGTTCTGATCGCCCTGGGATTCAGCGGGGCCTGGATCGGTAACCTGACCGTGCTGGAACCGTACCGCCCGCTCTTCATCGGCGCGGCACTGGTGGCGCTGTTCTTCGCCTACCGGCGCATTTTCCGCCCCGCTCAAGCCTGCGCACCGGGCGAGGTCTGCGCCATCCCTCAGGTACGTACCTCCTACAAGCTGCTGTACTGGCTGGTGGCGGCCTTGGTGCTGGTCGCGCTCGGCTTCCCCTACATCCTTCCCTTGTTCTACTGATCAGGAGTTCACCATGAGAAAACTGCTCGCATCCTTAGCCCTCGCCAGCCTGGTCGCCACACCCGTCTGGGCGGCCACGCAGACCGTCACCCTGGCGGTGCCGGGCATGACCTGCGCCGCCTGCCCGATTACGGTGAAGACGGCGTTGACCAAGGTCGATGGCGTGACCAAGGCTGAGGTGAGTTTCGAGAACCGCGAGGCCATCGTCACCTTCGACGATACCAAGACCAATGCCCTGGCGCTGACTAAGGCGACCGAGGACGCTGGCTATCCGTCCAGCGTCAAGCAATAGGAGGGACTTCCGATGGCAAATCCTCTCAATCTGTTCACGCGGATCGGTGACAAAGCCGGCTCCGTCGGCGTGCTGATTTCTGCCATAGGCTGCGCCATGTGCTTTCCCGCCCTTGCTAGTCTGGGGGCCGCGTTCGGTCTGGGCTTTTTGAGCCAGTGGGAAGGCCTGTTCATCACCACGCTGCTGCCTCTGTTTGCTGGACTGGCTCTGCTCGTCAATGCCCTCGGCTGGCTCAATCATCGGCAGTGGCGACGGACTGCGCTCGGCCTGATCGGTCCTACCCTGGTACTGGCAGCGGTATTTTTTATGCGGGCTTATGGCTGGCGGAGCGGTTGGCTGCTCTATATCGGCCTGGCCCTCATGTTTGGGGTGTCGATATGGGATCTCGTGTCGCCCGCTCATCGCCGTTGTGGGCCGGATGCCTGTCCGACGCCGCCAAACCAGTGAACCTGACAAGAGACGATCTAATGAGTAACGAAATGACCGAACTGAAAATCATTGGTATGACCTGCGCCTCCTGTGTCGTGCATGTGAAAGAGGCCTTGGAGAAGATTCCGGGCGTGCATCGGGCGGATGTTTCCTACGCCAGCGGGAAGGCCGAACTGAAGGTCGACGAGGGCGCAAGCCGTGAGCAGATGCAGGCCGCTGTCGAGGCCCTGGGGTATCGAGCGGCGTTCGAAGACGCCATGGTACAAGCCCGTCCTGGCCTGCTCGATAAGGCACGGGGTTGGTTGAGCAGCACTGACGCCGGGAAAGAGGGCGACAAGCTCCACGTCGCGGTCATCGGCAGTGGTGGCGCCGCCATGGCGGCCGCGCTCAAGGCGGTGGAAGGCGGTGCCCGCGTCACCCTGATCGAGCGCGGCATCATCGGCGGCACCTGCGTCAACGTGGGCTGCGTGCCCTCCAAGATCATGATTCGTGCCGCGCATGTGGCCCATCTGCGCCGCGAGAGCCCGTTCGACGCCGGGCTTTCCGCCATGACGCCGACCGTCCTACGCGAACGTCTGCTCGCGCAGCAACAAGACCGTGTCGCCGAACTGCGCCACGCCAAGTACGAAAGCATCCTGGAGAGCACGCCGGCGATCAGCGTGCTGCGCGGCACCGCCCGTTTCCAGGACGGCCACACGCTCAGCGTGAAACTGGCCGAGGGTGGCGAGCACATCGTAGCCTTCGACCGCTGCCTGGTCGCCACCGGCGCAAGCGCGGCCGTTCCACCGATTCCAGGACTGAAAGACACGCCGTACTGGACCTCAGACCAGGCACTGGCGAGCGATACAATCCCTAAGCGGCTCGCCGTGATCGGCGCCTCCGTAGTGGCAGTGGAACTGGCGCAGGCCTTCGCCCGGCTGGGTAGCGAGGTCACGATCCTGGCACGCAGTGCGATGTTCTTCCACGAAGACCCGGCCATCGGCGCGGCGGTGACGGAGGCCTTCCGTATGGAGGGCATCGAAGTGCTGGAGCAAACGCAAGCCAGCCAGGTGTCCCACGCCAACGGCGAGTTCGTACTGGCCACCAACCATGGTGAGTTACGTGCCGACCAACTGCTCGTCGCCACCGGCCGCACGCCCAATACCCAGGGCCTGAACCTGGAAGCGGCCGACGTGCAGCTGGACGAGCGCGGCGGCATCCAGATCGACGAGCGCATGCGCACCAGCGCAGCGGATATCTATGCGGCCGGCGACTGCACCGACCAACCGCAGTTCGTCTACGTCGCGGCAGCGGCTGGCACCCGCGCGGCAATCAACATGACCGGCGGCGAGGCCAAGCTCAATCTCGACGTCATGCCGGCCGTGGTGTTCACCGATCCGCAAGTGGCCACCGTCGGCTACAGCGAAGCCGAAGCGCAGCACGCCGGGATCGAAACCGACAGCCGCACCTTGACCCTGGACAACGTGCCGCGCGCGTTGGCCAACTTCGACACGCGGGGTTTCATCAAGTTGGTTGCCGAAGCGGGCTCCGGCCGACTGCTGGGAGTGCAGGCTGTGGCCCCGGAAGCAGGAGAACTGATCCAGACGGCGGTACTCGCCATCCGCAACCGTATGACCGTGCAGGAATTGGCTGACCAGTTGTTCCCCTACCTGACGATGGTCGAGGGACTGAAACTCGCCGCACAGACCTTTAACAAAGACGTCAAACAATTGTCCTGCTGCGCAGGGTAATGAGAGAGGGAGGTTGAAACATGAGCAACACGGCAGACGATCTCGGTAGGTGCGACAGCCTACGCAAGACATGGCAGTTGGTCAGCTTCTGGGGCCTGCCTGCCGTCGTGGCGACGATAGCGATTGTTCTGTCTAATCGACGCCCCGCGTTGTTCCTGGCAGCAGGCGCCGCGCTGGCCGTGATGGGCGGCGCCTGCCTGGTCAACGCCACGCGTTGTCGCCGCCTTCACTGCTACATAACGGGGCCTCACTTCCTGTTGCTCGCAGTTGGTGCGCTATTGGCTTATGTGTTTGACCAAAACGGCGAGCATCTCTCCAGGTTGTGGCTGCTACTGGCTCTGGGAGCTGCACCGTTGCTCATCTGGCTACCTGAGCGCCTAGCCGGAAGGAAATATCTGAGCGCCCCAGTTTGCGGTGAAGGTCGGGAGTGTCGGCGATGAATGCCTACTCCATATCCAGATTGGCCGAGGACGCGGGCGTCAGTGTCCATATAGTCCGAGATTATATGCTGCGCGGCTTGCTGCACCCCGCGCGGCGCACGGAAAGCGGTTACGGCATTTTCGATGAGCGGTCCCTGGCGCGGCTGTGCTTCGTACGTGCCGCCTTTGAGTCCGGTATCGGGCTCGACGAATTGGCGCGGCTCTGTCGAGCGCTCGATGCAGACGATAGTACCGATGTGATCGGGTGTATCGACCGCTTGCTTGGGCAAATCGCGACCCGGCTGGCAGCTTTAGACGCAGTGAAAACGGAGTTGGCCGGGCTGACTCATCGTGCCATCGAAGGTCACACCCATGCGTAATACCAACCAATCCGAATCAATCAAGATGCCCCGCTGGCACGCCTACACGTGGGGTGTGCTCGCCGCGCTCACTTGCCCCTGCCATCTGCCGGTGCTGGCATTACTGCTCTCGGGGACTGCGGCCGGGGCCTTCGTCAGCGAGCATTGGAGCCTCGCGACGCTCGTGCTGACGGTTCTCTTCGTCCTCTTCCTGAGAGCGGCTCTACGGGCCTTTCGGAAGCGGGCGTGACCCGCTCGGAGCACGGCGCGGTCTCCGCTGCCGAGTTGCGGCAGGCTTGGGAGCGTTGGGAATTGTTGCTGCACTGCCAGCCGCAGGTCGATCTGCGCGCAGGTTCGATCGCAGGTGTGGAAGAGTTACTAGGTTTTCTTGGACGATGGAGAAACCCCATCATGAACGCAAACGACACCCCCACTATCAGTTGCTGCGAATGTTGCAAGGAAATTTCCCTTGACGCCGCACTGACGCCGGAAGGTACCGAGTACGTCGTGCACTTCTGTGGCCTTGAATGCTATCAGCGCTTCATATCGCGCGCGGATAAGAGAGCGGCATCCGAGCCTGATCACCCCTGCACACCAGAGGTCAGTACCCGTCACGACGACTAATCTTTGCCTCTGGAAAGTGGCTCTGGTTTTTTTTAGAAAGCGTGAGTCCATTGAGATTTAATGCAAGTCCGCTCGTGGCTAATGTAAGCCCGAAGGCTTCGTCAGTAGTTTTATCTAGGCCGATGCCCGGGAGGATGGCAGCGTGCCTACAGGGCGTCAAAACCGGCTACCCAGAGTCAAATTCACCCCACAGTACAGCGATGCTATAGAGTTACTCGTCAGTCCTGCAGCATCAGTTTTACTCTGCACCTCCATTGTATTCAGTCTGCCGGCAGCCCATTTGCACGAATAGTCTAGTCCTGATAGTCAGGAGCAAGCGCTGCCAAAGGAGCAACGTGTTTAGAACCCGCCTGCAAGCATGAACATAAAGCAGAAATATCCTCTTGAAGGGCCA
>NZ_BCBD01000219.1:0-7537 GCF_001320345.1 Pseudomonas sp. NBRC 111127
GCTGATAGTGAGTGCGACTCTGCTGTCATCCACCGTATGGGCCGATGGCAGTTCCGATCGCCTGTACGGTAAGATGATCCAGGCCAACGAGCAATCCATGCGCGAATACGCTAGCGCCCAAGGCAAGAACCCGCCAGAAGTCACTCACTACCGCTATGGCATGAAGCTCGACATCGCCAAGGTCATTCACGTCACGTCGACCAATGGCAACTGCGATGTGATGCCTGCGCAAATGACCTACGAGGATTCGAGCGGAAACCTGCATATTCTGGAGTACCGCGTATCAGGAACGGACTGCAGGAGCCAGCACTGAGCATTGTTGACGTGTTGCTGACGGAAAAGTAATTTTCACGTCACCCTGACGTTATTTTGCATGTGGAAGTATGTAAGAAGCGCACCCGGCTATGCCCGGCGCGCTTCGGCATATACACAACCGCACAATGAAAAATCTGCCAAAACATCAAGAGCGTTTATGAACAACAAGGCCCTGTTGGGACTTTCTCAGATCGTCTTGAGCATCAGCGCTGCGCAGGCTGCAATGGCCGCCGAGGAAAAAGGCGAGGGATTCATCGAAGGCAGCAGCCTGAGCATCCTCAATCGAAATTTCTACTTCAACCGTGATTTTCGCAAAGGCCAGTCCAGCAGTACAGGAAATGGCTACTCGGAAGAATGGGCCCACGGAGTCATAGGCCGATTCGAGTCGGGCTCGGCCAGGCCGAGGACAATTACTCCAAGCTCGGCGGCGCCGTAAAGACCCGTTTCCTGGACACTGAAATCAAAGTAGGCGATGTCTTCCCTGTCACGCCTGTCGTGCAGTACGGCGATTCGCGACTGCTTCCGGAAAGCTTCCGCGGCGTCACCGCATACAACACCAGTGTCGAGGGCTTGGTGCTACAGGGCGGACGCCTGCACGCGATGAGCCAACCCAGCTCCAGCAGCATGCGGGATGATTTTGCAACCTTCTACGCAGGCGAAGTCGGCTCTCCGTGGATAGTCGGCGGTGATTACACACCCAACGACAACCTTGGCTTCAGCCTTTACACCAGTTGTCTCAAGGATGCCTGAAACCAATACTATACCGGCACTACCTGGAGCTACCCGCTTGCAGATGATGTCGCCTTGGTCGGTGGTTTGAATTACTACAAGGCCGTCGATGAGGGGAAGCAGCTCCTCGGCAGTTTTGAGAACGATATCTGGAGCGGCAAGGTCGGCCTCCGTGTCGGGGCGCACACCGGCGAGGGACGGAGACGGCCGACGTGAACCAGATCGCTATTGTGCCTTGCTATCGCCCTTCGGGGACTCCATTCCAATGTGTTGGTTCATGTTCTCCATCATTGTATTGCAGTTTTTCATCATCTTGGACATTTCCTGCATGTCCATCATCGGCATATGGTTGCCGTCCATCATGTGCATGTCCTCACCCTTATTTGTCTCGGCACTGCTTTGGGCGGGGGCTTTGGCCTGTTCGGCAAATCCCGTGGCAACAGTTCCAAGGGCTATGAAGGTAGCAAGGACGGTGTAGGTAATGGCGTTACGCATGGCGACTCTCCTCATCTACGACCTTGGTTTCCAGCCAGGCTGTGTATTGAAGAGTTGATTGCTCCACTGTCCTCCTGTTTGGCTCCTTTGGTTTGGAGGATGGTTTCAGGCGCCTGAGGTAGGCGCCTTTTTCGGTCAACAAGTCTTCGGCTTCATCGCTCTGGACTCTGCGAGCTGGCTTGACAGCACCGCGTTGTCTTGCACGAGAAGCTGCTTTTCTGTGGCCAACTGGCTCAATTGGCTTTCAGTTTGGCTTAAGCGTTCCGCCAGCAGGCTTCGCTCCCGTTCATTGACGGCCAGGTAAGTCCGCGTCTCAGCCAAACGCTGCTCACCTTGGCCATGGCGCTGCTCCAGTGCCTGATGCGACTGTTGCAAGTCGGTGAATTGAAGTAAGACGTGTTCATGCGCAATCTGACTCTGCGCGAGCGTCGCTTGCGTCGTGAGCAGGGTGCTCTCTAGACGATCATGGTCCTGCACCAGGCGTTGTTCCTGCGCCTGCAGTTCGCCCAGGCGGGTTTGCTGCGCGAGCAGACGCTGCCGGAGCGCTGCCAATTCGTGTTCCAGGCGCTGCTGGCGTTGCTCAGTGGCCTGGCGCTCGTCGCTGCGTTGTTGCGCGACCGATGCCTGGTAGTGCTCAAACTGCTCCCGCGCTTGTTGGGGAGCCCGCAGAATTCGGAAAAAATCGTACGCTAACAGCTCAAGTGTCCCGACCACGCCCGACAGTAGCTTGTTGGCTGGTCAATCTGGTTCACGGGTAAAGCGATAGAACAGGTTTGGCTCACTGACCACGTACAAATACCCTTCATCATCGATGGTTACGCCTTCGGCCTGGGGTATGCCTTTCAGCAAACCAGCAAAACCCCTCGCCAAGGAACGGAAACTCACCACCTTGCCCTCATCGGTCATTTCAATCAGCAGTTTCGACTCGTCGCTGAGCAGTATGAGATGGCCACTCTGTTGGTCGAAGACGACCGAAGACAAGTCAGTGGCAAATACCTTGTCCTTTACCAAGTTGGACAGGTCGCGCACGTGCAGGGAAAAACCTCCTGCCAGGCTGGCACGAAGGCCGCCCACTTCCAGCAATTGGCGAGGGTCACGCTCCTTGGTCACAAACAAGCGATCACCTTTCAGGTCGTAGGCGAGCCCTTCAAGGCCTTTGTTGTCCTCCTTGCCAAGCGCCAGGGTCAGAGCTGGATACTGGTCCCGGCTCAATGAACGATCGGGAGAAAGCTTACCGTCTTCGGCGATGGGGACATCCACAATAACCAGGCTCTGCCGGCGCTCCTCGGCGATTACCAGCTGGCCGTTGCCGGCATAGGAGACCGCCTCCACATCGTGGAAGCCATCCAGGTTGTAACGCCTTTCCACATCACCGTCACGACTAAGGGCCAATAGTTCGTTTGGGCCGTTGGTGACTGCCCACAGCAGGTTTAGGTCAGGGTCAAAGGTCAGACCCGAAAGATTGTTGTCCACACCGGGGACCGCCTTAGCATCCAGTTCAACCCGATAGCCAGGCAGCCACACAGAGCGCTCCTGCCAATCGTCGGTGTGCCAGCTGGTCTTTATCCAGAAGTACAAACGATCATCAAGGTGATGGGTGCGGACTTGGAATACGGTGAGCAACACAAGGCACAGCAGTGCCCACATCCAAGCGCTTGCTTTCCGTGTTCGGCTCAGCCAGTTTTTAGCCATCAAATACATTAGGAGCCTCGTTATTTGGGCTGACGCCACGAGTCGTGACGATTTCAATCCGACTCGGTGCGACTCGCACAGGTGATGCACAATGGCGTGGCCGGATCGAACTCCAGACGGCCCGAGGCGATCAACTCGCCGCATTGGTTACACCAGCCATCATTGCTTGCTGCTGGAGTGCATCAATTCTCGACAGACGCCCTACCTTGCTTTGATCCAGCTCTACCGATTGCGAGCGAGACTCAGCGTCTTCCAGCAATTGATCCAGCTCGGCAGCCCGCTGTTCCAGCAGGGTCTTGAAATGGGCAAGATCCAGGGCGTCGTCCATGGACATTAACGCAGCAGTAACAACGGACTGGTGGTGGTGCGGAGCATGCTGGTCGTGGTGCTACCGACCAGGAACTGCCGGATACGTGAATGGCCATAGGCCCCCATCACCAGCAGATCAATGCCATGCTCTTTCTGATAGGCGTGGAGGGTAGGCTCTATCTCGCCGTTCAGGGCCTCGGCGCGAACAGTGAATCCGGCGTTGAGCAGCACTTTCTGCGCCCAGTCCAGCTGCGCCGACGATTCGTCGCTCACGGGCCCAACCATGACCAGGTGGATCGGCAGCCCCTTCAGCAGGGGGCTGGCCGCCAGCATCTCCACACCCTTGCGGGTAGTAGCGCCGCCATCGAAGGCGAGCATCGCGCTCTCAGGCTTTTGGAAGTTGGCCGGGGTGACCAGAATCGGTCGGTGCATGATACGGATCACGCTCTCCAGCTGGCTTCCGACATGCTGACTCAGACCACCGCTAGATTCGCCCTGGCGACCGATGACCAGCAGGCGCGTTTCGGTTTGCAGCTCTTGCAGGCTTTCCAGCAGATCGCCATGACGTTGCTTGGACTCCGGCGCGGCCACGCCATCCTTAATGGCCCGCTCTTTTGCGGCCGCAAGCATGATCCGCCCTTGTTCAAGGGCCAACTTGCCACGCTGTTCATCCAGGGAAGCAAGCTCATCGAGCAGATGCTCGCGGCTGCCAAGGCCGATATTGCCACTCAGATCGGCCGTAACCGGGTACTGGCGCTGATCCAGCACATGCAGGAAGGTCAGCGGGGCTTCCAGGCTCAGACTGGCCCAGGCCGCGTAGTCGCACACGGCTGGAGCCGAGGCGGAAGCGTCTATACAGGCAATTACTTGGGTCATTGTTGTTCTCCTTCTTAGTGGCCCATGAGTTGATCAATGGCGTCGGGTTTATCGTGAACACCGAAGCGATCCACGATAGTGGCGCTCGCTTCGTTGAGGCCCAGCACTTCAACTTCGGTGCCTTCGCGGCGGAATTTGATGACCACTTTGTCCAAAGCGGCAACGGCGGTGATATCCCAGAAGTGAGCACGGTTCAGGTCGATGGTTACCTTGTTTAGGGCTTCTTTGAAGTCGAAGGCCGCGACGAACTTGTCTGCCGAGCTGAAGAACACCTGGCCGGTGACGTTATAGCTACGATGCTCGCCGGCTTCGTCCAGCAAAGAGCTGATCGCCATGTAATGGCCAACCTTGTTGGCGAAGAACATCGCGGCCAGCAGTACGCCGGCCAACACGCCGAAGGCAAGGTTGTGGGTGGCGACCACGACCACCACGGTGACGACCATGACAATGTTGGTCGACAACGGGTGCTTCTTCAGGTTGCGCAGCGAATCCCAACTGAAGGTGCCGATGGACACCATGATCATCACTGCCACCAGCGCAGCCATCGGGATCTGCTTCAGCCAGTCGCCGAGGAATACCACCATCAGTAGCAGGAATACGCCTGCGGCCAGGGAGGACAGACGAGAACGACCGCCGGATTTAACGTTGATGATCGACTGACCAATCATCGCGCAACCTGCCATACCGCCGATTAGGCCCGAAGCAATGTTGGCCACGCCTTGACCCTTGCACTCGCGGTTCTTGTCACTGGAGGTGTCGGTCAGGTCGTCGACAATGGTCGCGGTCATCATCGATTCCAACAGACCGACCACAGCCAGTGCTGCCGAATAAGGGAAGATGATGGCCAGCGTCTCGAATGTCAGCGGCACGTCAGGCCAGAGGAAGATCGGTAGCGTATCCGGCAGTTCACCCATATCACCGACCGTGCGGATATCCAGCCCAACCGACATGGCGACGGCGGTCAGCACGATGATGCACACCAGCGGCGATGGGATGAGCTTGCCGATCTTGGGGACATAGGGGAACAGATAGATGATGCCGAGGCCTGCGGCTGTCATGGCGTAGACGTGCCAGGTGACATTGGTCAGCTCGGGCAGCTGAGCCATGAAAATCAGGATCGCCAGTGCATTGACGAAACCGGTCACCACCGAGCGCGAGACGAAGCGCATCAGCGATCCGAGCTTCAGGTAGCCAGCAGCGATTTGTAGCACGCCACATAGCAGCGTGGCGGCCAGCAGATATTCAAGACCATGGTTCTTGACCAGGGTCACCATCAGCAGTGCCATTGCACCGGTTGCGGCCGAGATCATTCCGGGGCGACCACCGACAAAGGCGATAACCACGGCGATACAGAAAGAGGCGTACAGGCCGACCTTGGGGTCGACGCCGGCAATGATCGAGAAGGCGATGGCTTCAGGGATTAGGGCCAGTGCGACCACAATACCGGCGAGGATGTCGCCACGGATGTTGGATAACCAGGTTTGTTTTAACGAGTGGAGCATCAGAATTCCCAAGGCAATGGATCGCGCAGAACAGCATGGCGCAGGCCATGTGCAGCTGGTCGATACGAGGTCAAATTGTCGGATGTAGAGGAGCTGTGGCGGGTGTTAAAACCTAAAGCACAGCAGAACGCGACCGCTGGCAGAGCAAGCAGTCACAGATGATGCGGGGGGCGAAGCGCTATGGCGGCGTAGGCAGCCAGATCATGTTTTGCAGGGTAAGCATGAGGTCTTATCGAGTGTCTTTAGTAACTCAATGGCCGCAACAGTCTACAGGAAGAGGGCAATTTCTGCGAGTCACCCCCGGACTAGGGCGTCCTGTTTGGATGTCAGCCTGTGTCATTTTCAGAAGACGACTGCACCAGTTGATTGGGCGTAATGGCTGTTGTGCAGCCAGCTCCTGACAGTTCAATATCAGAAGTGATCTGCACCAATCTCGACTATGCTCAATACTCGTGTGCACCAAAGCGAGGTGAGCATGGCGACGGAGGCTCTGTTGCAAAGATTGGCGGCAGTCAGAGGTAGGCTGTCGCTCTGCGCCGATCAGGCGGCTGCTGCGAAATGGTGGTTGAGCATGCCCATGGCCTCCGTCAGCGCCGAGGGCCCAATGCCAAAAGCTCTCTCCACAAGGCGCACCTCGCCCCTGATGCCGGGCTGCAGGCACCAGGGGCGAGCCTGTCCTTTGCGCAGGGCTCGCATGACTTCGAATCCCTTGATCGTGGCATAGGCCGTGGGGATCGATTTGAAACCGCGCACCGGCTTGATCAGTATCTTGAGCTTTCCGTGATCGGCCTCGATCACGTTATTGAGATACTTCACCTGCCGGTGGGCCGTCTCCCGGTCCAGCTTTCCTTCGCGCTTCAATTCGGTGATCGCTGCACCATAGCTCGGCGCTTTGTCGGTATTGAGCGTGGCAGGCTTTTCCCAGTGCTTCAGGCCTCGCAGGGCCTTGCCCAGGAACCGCTTCGCTGCCTTGGCGCTGCGGGTCGGCGACAGGTAGAAATCGATCGTGTCGCCCCGCTTGTCGACTGCCCGGTACAGGTAGGTCCACTTGCCCCGCACCTTGACGTAGGTTTCATCCAGGCGCCAGCTCGGATCAAAGCCACGCCGCCAGAACCAGCGCAGCCGCTTCTCCATCTCCGGGGCGTAGCACTGGACCCAGCGATAGATCGTCGTATGGTCGACCGAAATGCCGCGTTCCGCCAGCATTTCCTCAAGGTCGCGATAGCTGATCGGATAGCGACAATACCAGCGCACCGCCCACAGGATCACATCACCCTGGAAATGGCGCCACTTGAAATCCGTCATCGTTCCGTCCGTCCAATCTCCGCCAAGCATGCTCAAGCTTCACGATTTTTGCAACAGAGCCCACACGAGTATTGAGCATAGTCGAGATTGGTGCAGATCACTTCTGATATTGAACTGTCAGGAGCTGGCTGCACAACAGCCATTACGCCCAATCAACTGGTGCAGTCGTCTTCTGAAAATGACATTTGGTATCTCTCATAAACGGATGTTTTTGAGAGAACTATCTTCGGCCTTCACACGCACGAAAGGCGGCGAAGCTCCGCCGTTAATCCGTCCGCCGGAGATCTCGCCCAGGCAGGCTGAAGGCCGAGCAA
>NZ_BCBD01000220.1:0-7250 GCF_001320345.1 Pseudomonas sp. NBRC 111127
TTTTTTTGCTACCTGGGCTTAGCCCTTGCGGGTCAGCAACGCCGGGCGCTCACCGCGGGGGCGGCTTGGCAAGTCATCCAGCTGCTCAGGCGTAGGAAAACGGTCGAGCTTGGATTCCTTGCGGATGATCACCGGCTGTTTTTCCACCTGGCGCGGGTTGCGCACGGCTGGCTCCTGCCGGGCAGCATCGTCACGGGCCGGGCGACCACGGCCAGCGCCGCCATCACGACGGGCACCGCCTCCGTTGTTGGCGCGCGGCGGGCGTTTTTCGCCGCTGCTACTGCCGCTGCGCTGCTGGCCGCCGCTACGGGCCTGGCCCTGACCACCAGTGTTGCTGCGCTGACCATTGCCTTGGCCCTGGCCCTGACCGCCACCCGGGCGACGATTGCGGCCCTGATTCTTGCCCTGGTAGGGGCTGACGTAGTCAGCGCGGTTACCGAAGTTGTCGATCTCGTCGTCCAGGAACTCTTCCGGGTCACGGTCGGCCGGAACCTTCGGCACGCTGGGGCTGCTGCTGGCTTGTTGCTGCTGGCGCGGCTTCTTGTCACGCGGCTTGCGCGGCTGCTGTTGCCTGTCGCCGCTCTTTTCCTTGTCGGCGGGCTTTTCAGCTGTTTGCTGCTTGGCCTTGCCTTTGTCCTTGCCCTTGTCCTTGCGGCCGCCATTGGCGTCTTTGCCACCTTCGCCGCGGGCCTGCTGGTTACGGCCACCGCGGCCGTTGTTCTGCGGGCGCTCGCGTACTTCGGGCTTTTCGGCTTCTACCTGGCTGGCGTCGAAGCCCATCAGGTCGCCATCGGGAATGCGCTGGCGAGTGACGCGCTCGATGCTCTTGAGCAGTTTTTCTTCATCCGGGGCGACCATGGAAATGGCCTCGCCCGAACGGCCGGCGCGGCCAGTACGGCCGATACGGTGCACGTAGTCTTCCTCGACGTTCGGCAGCTCGAAGTTGACCACGTGTGGCAGTTGGTCGATGTCCAGGCCGCGGGCGGCGATGTCGGTAGCGACCAGTACCCGGACGCTGTTGGCCTTGAAGTCGGCCAGCGCCTTGGTACGAGCGTTCTGGCTCTTGTTGCCATGGATGGCGGCGGCGGTCAGGCCGTGCTTTTCCAGGTACTCGGCCAGGCGGTTGGCACCGTGCTTGGTCCGGGTGAACACCAGCACCTGTTCCCACGCACCGAGGGTGATCAGGTGCGCCAGCAGGGCACGCTTGTGGCTGGCCGGCAGGCGATACACGCGTTGCTCGATACGCTCCACGGTGGTGTTCGGCGGGGTGACTTCGATGCGCTCCGGGTTGTGCAGGAGCTTGTCGGCGAGGTCGGTGATGTCTTTGGAGAAGGTGGCCGAGAACAGCAGGTTCTGGCGCTTGGCCGGCAAGCGGGCAAGTACCTTCTTCACGTCGTGGATAAAGCCCATGTCGAGCATGCGGTCGGCTTCGTCCAGGACGAGGATTTCAACGTGGGCCAGGTCGACCTTGCCTTGGCCGGCCAGGTCGAGCAGGCGGCCAGGGCAGGCGACCAGTACGTCGACACCCTTGGCGATGGCCTGGATCTGAGGGTTCATGCCTACGCCCCCGAAGATGCAGGCGCTGACCAGGGGCAAGTCGCGGGCATAGACCTTGAAGCTGTCATGCACCTGGGCGGCCAGTTCGCGGGTCGGGGTCAGTACCAGCACGCGGGGCTGGCGCGGGCCATGGCGCTGCGACTTGTCGGGGTGGCCGGCCGGGAACAGGCGCTCGAGAATCGGCAGGGCAAAGCCGCCGGTCTTACCAGTACCAGTCTGGGCGGCAACCATCAGGTCGCGGCCTTGCAACACGGCGGGAATGGCCCGCTGTTGCACGGGGGTCGGCTGGGTATAGCCCGCAGCTTCGATAGCGCGGACAAGAGCCTCGGAGAGACCGAGGGAAGCAAAGGACATGGGCGATCCTGTTCTCGTTTGGGCTGGGCCCGTATGGGATGTTCTGCCTGGCGCGACGGGCATCGTCGGGATGCGATCGCGTCCGGTCCAGCTGGGCTTTCACTGCACATCCGGGAAACGGAAGGTGGACGCGAAGGTGCGCCAGTGCCGATCGGGATGCCTGTTGCGAGGCCGAGCGTCCGGGCGTGAGCCGGGCGGGAAGGCCCGAGTATAACAGAGCTATCGCGCTGTGCTGCTTTCCTGCTGCTCAACGGCGTTGAGAATGTTTTTGGTGTCGCCTGTGTAGCGGTTGCTGATCGCCGTATAGGCCGCTTCCTGCTTGAAACGCCGCAGTTCTTCGGCAAACGCCTCGGCCAGTGCCTCGCGGCCCGGCTTGCGCACCAGGGCCAGGTACTGGTGCTGGCGCCTGACCACCAGTGGCAGCGCCTCGACCTGCCGTTGCAGGCCCAGCTGCTGCGCCAGGTAATGGCCAGCCTTGCGGTCGGTGATCGCCAGGTCGACACGGCCCAGCATCAGCTTGCCGAAATTGGCTTCGTGGGTGGGCGCGGCTTCGCGCTTGAAGTAGGTGGCCCCGCTGAAGGCTGCGCCATAGGTGTAGCCGGGCGAGGTGCCGACGGTAAGCCCGGCCAGGTCTTCCAGCTGGTTGACCACGTGGCGGCGCACACTGGCCTGGAACAGGATGAACTCGACCTCCGACATGGGCTCTGGCGCGTAGACCAGGTAGGGCTGACGCGACTCGGTCTGGAAGATATCGACAATACCGTCGGCCAGGCCTTGTTCGACCATTGCCAGGCAACGCTTCCACGGCAGGAACTGCCATTCCACCTCGACCCCGAGGCGGGCGAACACCAGGTTGGTCACTTCGTAGTCGATGCCGCGTGGATGGCCGTCCTGCTGGTACACGTAGGGCGCCCAGTCGTCGGAGACCAGGCGCAAGCGTTCGCCCAGGGCCAACGGGCTCAGGCAAGCGAGCAGCAGGATCCAGAACAGCCGGGCGATGTTGGGCATGCCGGGAGATTACGCGCTCGGCCGGTGCAAGGCCAGAGGGCAGGGCATCGGGCCATTCAAGCGTGGGAAGACCTGAGCAGGTGATGCTCGATGTCCTTGCGTCGTTCCCCCAGCGACAAGCGCAGCCCGGGGTGGCGCAAGCACTGGCGCAGGCGCTCGGGGTCGGTGGGGCCGTGGCGGGCATTGAGGTTTTCCAGGGCCTTGTCCCACCAGGCCGACGCGCAGGCGCGGTCGAACTCGTTGGCGTAGGGGTAGCAGCCGTACAGCAACTCACGGGCAAACTGACGTTCCTGGGGCGGAAGGGTCAGGCTCAATGCCTTGTAGCCCAGGCGGTGCAAGGCCGGTGGCCGGGGCAGCTGGTCGTTGACCAGGGCGACGTCGGCCAGCGCTGCCGGGCTGAGTGGATGTTGCCCATGTTTGGCCAGCCAGGCCTGGATCTTGGCGCGGAACTGCGCCTTGCGGCTCCAGTAATGGTGAATGACGTCGGAGCATGCCGCCAGCTGCAGGTGACCATGGGCCGCGACTGCCAGGCAGAATTCTTCCAGGGTGTAGGCCTCGCGGGCCAGCGGGTAGAGGGTGTCCATCAGGTCGATGGAGCGGTCCAGGGTGCCCGCGTCGGAGGCAGTGAGGCCGATCACCCCGGAGTTGACCAGGGGCATCTGGCAGTCTGCCAGGCCGCGGGACTGCAGAGGGCCCAGCAGGTTTTTATACAGCAGGCACTTCGGGTTCGCCCCATAGTGCGGGCCGATGGTGTTGCACAGCAGCTTGCCGGGCGCGACCCGGTCGAACAGTTGCAGTGGTGACTTGCGGAAAAAGGTATCGGTGTCGATCAGCACGGCCAGCGGGTGCTGGCGCAGTACCTGGCGCAACAGCACATGCTTGCTGCGGAAGTGGTAGCCGTGCGGGGCGTTCCAGGCTTGGCGCGTGGCCTCGTCCAGTACATGAGTGGTGACCGGTAGCCCGGCATAGGGTTGCGGGTTGTCGGTGTAGACCTGGATGTCCATGACGCTGCTGGCGGTACTGCCGAGCTGGGCAAGGGCGCTGATGATGCTGAAACAGGCTTCCTGATGATAGGTCGCGGGGCCAAAAGCCAGGTAGACGAGCTGTGGGCGAGATGGCTGGGGATGCTGCATGGCAGGCAAGACCTGTGTGACCCAAAAAAGAACAAGGCCTTAGTCTATGACCAAAGCCTTAATCATTTCTTAAGCAGACATTGCCAAAAAGTTTCAGCGCGGGAGCTTGAGGTTGTTCCACAGCGCCAGGCTCGCCTCGGCCTGGTTGAGGGTGTAGAAGTGCAGGCCCGGTGCGCCGCCTTGCAGCAGTTGTTCGCACATGCGGGTGATGACTTCTTCGCCGAAGGCCTGGATGCTTGCGGTGTCATCACCGTAGGCTTCCAGCTGCTTGCGGATCCAGCGCGGAATCTCGGCGCCACAGGCATCCGAGAAGCGTGCCAGTTTGCTGTAGTTGGTGATAGGCATGATGCCCGGCACCACCGGGATATCCACGCCCAGCTTCTGCGCGCGCTCGACAAAGTAGAAGTAGCTGTCGGCGTTGAAGAAGTACTGGGTGATGGCGCTGTCGGCACCGGCCTTGACCTTGTGTACGAAGTTGCCCAGGTCGGCCTCGAAGTTGCGCGCCTGTGGGTGCATTTCGGGGTAGGCAGCCACTTCCAGGTGGAAGTGATCGCCGGTTTCCGTGCGGATGAACTCGACCAGGTCGCTGGCGTAGCGCAGTTCGCCGGAGGCCATGCCCATGCCCGACGGCAGGTCGCCGCGCAAGGCCACGATGCGCTTGATGCCGGCGGCCTTGTACTCGGCCAGCAGGGCGCGCAGTTCAGCCTTGGTGTCGCCCACGCACGACAGGTGCGGGGCGGCCGGTACCTGTACTTCGCTTTCCAGCTGCAGCACGGTGTTCAGCGTACGGTCGCGGGTCGAACCACCGGCACCATAGGTGCAGGAGAAAAAGTCCGGATTGCAGGCAGCCAGCTGGCGGGCTACACCCATCAGCTTTTCGTGACCGGCATCGGTCTTGGTCGGGAAGAACTCGAAACTGTAGCGGCGTTCTTGTGACATCAGGCGTTCCTCTGGCAGCAAGCTGCAAGCGGCGAGCTGCAAGCTTCAAGCTGCAAGTAAAAGCCAGATCGGTGATGGCCGGTCTGGCTTGGTCATCGTTCAAGGTTCAAGAGGCTGGAGCTACAAGCTGCGGTCTGCTTCTGCTTGCAACTTGCAACTTGCAACTTGCAACTTGCAACTTGCTGCTCGCTGCTAGCAGCTCCAACCCTGCCGCTTAGTAGCGGTAAGCGTGCGGCTTGAACGGGCCTTCGACGGTCACGCCGATGTAGTCGGCTTGCTGTTTGGTCAGCTGGGTGACCACGCCGCCGAAGCCGCGGACCATTTCCAGGGCCACTTCTTCGTCGAGCTTTTTCGGCAGCACTTCCACGGTCAGGCGCTCGGCCTTCTTCTCGGGCGACAGGTCGGCGAACTTCTGCTCGAACAGGAAGATCTGGGCCAGGACCTGGTTGGCGAACGAACCGTCCATGATGCGGCTTGGGTGGCCGGTGGCGTTGCCCAGGTTTACCAGGCGGCCTTCGGCCAGCAGGATCAGGTAGTCGTCGTTCTGCGGGTCGAAGCTGCCGGCACCGGTGCGGTGGATCTTGTGCACCTGCGGCTTGACCTCTTCCCAGGCCCAGTTCTTGCGCATGAAGGCCGTGTCGATCTCGTTGTCGAAGTGGCCGATGTTGCACACCACGGCACGCTTCTTCAGGGCCTTGAGCATGTTGGCATCGCAGACATTGACGTTGCCGGTGGTGGTCACGATCAGGTCGATCTTGCCCAGCAGGGCTTTATCGATGCTGGCTTCGCTGCCGTCGTTGATACCGTCGATGAACGGCGATACCACCTCGAAGCCGTCCATGCAGGCCTGCATGGCGCAGATCGGGTCGACTTCGGTGACCTTGACGATCATGCCTTCCTGGCGCAGCGACTGCGCCGAACCCTTGCCCACGTCGCCGTAGCCGATCACCAGCGCCTGCTTGCCCGACAGCAGGTGATCGGTACCACGCTTGATGGCGTCGTTCAGGCTGTGACGGCAGCCATACTTGTTGTCGTTCTTGCTCTTGGTGACCGAGTCGTTGACGTTGATTGCCGGGACTTTCAGCTCGCCCTTGGCCAGCATGTCCAGCAGGCGGTGCACGCCAGTGGTGGTTTCTTCGGTCACGCCGTGCACGCGGTCCAGTACCTGCGGGTACTTCTTGTGCAGCAGCTCGGTCAGGTCGCCACCGTCGTCGAGGATCATGTTGGCGTCCCATGGCTGGCCATCCTTGAGGATGGTCTGCTCCAGGCACCACTCGTACTCTTCTTCGGTTTCACCTTTCCAGGCGAACACCGGGATACCGGCAGCGGCGATGGAGGCGGCGGCCTGGTCCTGGGTGGAGAAGATGTTGCAGGACGACCAGCGCACTTCGGCACCCAGGGCTACCAGGGTTTCGATCAGCACGGCGGTCTGGATGGTCATGTGGATGCAGCCCAAAATCTTCGCACCCTTGAGCGGTTGCTCGGCCAGGTACTTGCGACGCAGGCCCATCAGCGCAGGCATTTCCGATTCGGCGATGATGGTTTCGCGACGGCCCCAGGCGGCCAGGGAGATGTCGGCGACTTTGAAATCGGTAAAACCAGCAGGCATGTTTGCAGCGCTCATGAGAGCCTCCATTCGTAGTGTGCGAATGGGCGCCGTTGTGCGTTAAGCGCCCGCGAGAGCGAGCAACGCCCCATCCGAGCCTGACAGGCCTAGCCTGCTGCAGCGCCCCTCGGACAGGTGGCGGGCATGGCACCGCTGTGGGCAACCATGTGAAGCGGCGCAGATTATAGCTGTGCCTGCCGGGTTGCCCAAGGTTTTCTGTCGATTAATCGCGACGATAGTCGATGTGCAATGGAGCGATCGCAGCTGCTCTGCCATCATGGGCGCACGTTAGCCAAGCAGGTCAGGAGTACTGATGAACTTTCACACCCGCAAGTGGGTTAAACCCGAAGACCTCAACCCCAATGGCACCCTGTTCGGTGGCAGCCTGTTGCGCTGGATCGACGAAGAGGCGGCGATCTACGCCATCGTGCAGCTGGGCAACCAGCGCGTGGTGACCAAGTACATGTCGGAAATCAATTTCGTCAGTGCCTCGCGCCAGGGCGACATCATCGAGCTGGGCATCACCGCGACGGAGTTCGGCCGCACCTCGATCACCCTCAAATGCGAGGTACGCAACAAGATCACCCGCAAGAGCATCCTGACCGTCGACAAGATGGTCTTCGTCAACCTGGGTGAAGACGGCTTGCCGGCGG
>NZ_BCBD01000221.1:0-7237 GCF_001320345.1 Pseudomonas sp. NBRC 111127
GGTGAAGGGCGTGAGCAGGGTGAGCAATTGCTGAGCCTCGGCGGGGAGCTGAGCAAGGCGGTGCGGGCCTTCAGGGTCTGAGGCCGGCACAGGCAATACACAAGTGGCGCCAGGTGTCGCCGTCCCTTTCAACCTGCGCCAACTCCGTTATCATGCCCGGCACGTTCCACCTCGCGAGTTCGCCATGCGCCGCCTGTTTTTCCTGCTGTTCCTGCTGCTGGCCAGCCCTGTCTTCGCCACCGGCCTGCTCGACAACCGCCCCAGCGCCACCCTCGGCGCCGCTTCGCTGGCCAACAACGCCGACTTCCTGCCAGTGCACGAGGCGTTCAAGCTCGACCTGATCCAGGCCGATGCGCACACCATCAAGCTGCGCTTCATCGCCACCGACGGCTACTACCTCTACCGCCACCGCTTCCAGTTCCACACCGAACCCGCCGACATCGCCTTGGGCACGCCGAACATCCCCAAGGGCGAGGCCAAGCACGATGAGTTCTTCGGCGACGTGGAGGTGTACCACGGCGTGCTCGACATCGAACTGCCACGCAACGATCCGCGTGCCTTTACCCTGCTGGTGGGCTATCAGGGCTGCGCTGACAAGGGCCTGTGCTACCCGCCGGAAACCGCCCGGCTGAGCATCGATGGCGAAGCCGGCACAAACACCCCTGACGCAATCGAGCAGGCCTGGAGCTGGAAATCGCTGCTGCTGTTCTTCCTCGCCGGGGTCGGCCTGTCCTTCACCCCCTGTGTACTGCCGATGCTGCCGATTCTCTCCGGCGTGGTACTGCGCGGGCAGGTCGGTGGGCCACGCGGGCTGGCGCTGTCGCTGGCGTACGTACTGCCAATGGCCGCCAGCTTCGCCGCACTCGGCGCGCTGATGGGCTTGTTCGGCGCCGGCCTGAACCTGCAGGCACGCCTGCAATCGGCTTGGGTACTGGTGCCCTTCGCGCTGTTTTTCGTGGTGTTCGCCCTGGCCATGTTCGGCCTGTTCGAACTGAAGCTGCCGCAAGCCCTGAATAACCGCCTGAACAACGTCGCCAACCACACCAAGGGCGGTTCGCTACTGGGCGCTGCAGTACTCGGCGTGCTCTCCAGCCTGTTGGTTTCGCCCTGTGTGTCGGCGCCCCTGGCAGGCGCGCTGCTGTACATCAGCGCCAGCGGCGATGCCTTGGGCGGGGCGCTCAAACTGTTCGCCCTGGGCCTGGGCATGGGCGCGCCACTGTTGCTGGTGGCCACCGGTGGCGCAGCCTGGCTGCCGAAAAGCGGCCCTTGGCTGAACACCGTAAAAAACGCCATCGGCGTACTGCTGCTGGGGCTGGCCATCGGCCTGCTCAGCCGGGTGCTGCCAGGCCCGGTAACCCTATTGCTGGTCGGCCTGCTTGCCGCAGGCGTGGCACTGTTCCTCGGCGCCTTGGAGTTCGTGGTCAAGACTGCGCGCCAGCGCCTGGCGCAACTGCTCGGCCTGGCCTTGCTGGTATACGCGCTGGCTTGCTGGTATGGCGCCCTCAGTGGCCAGGGCGACCCGCTGCGGCCCCTGTCCGTGCCCAGCCAGGCGGCCAGCGCTGGCACTACCGCGACCACAGCGCAGGCCTGGCAAACCATCACCACCCCGCAAGCCCTGGATGCCGCGCTGGCACAGGCCAAGGCAGCCGGCCAACCGGTGTTGCTGGACTGGTACGCCGACTGGTGCATCAGTTGCAAGGTCATCGAACACGAGGTGCTCAACGCCGCCCAGGTGCAGCCGCAACTGGCGGCGTTCAAGCTGCTGCGGTTCGACATCACCGCGAGCAACGCCGAGCAACGCTCGCTCCTTGACCGGTACCAACTGTTCGGCCCGCCTGCGCTGTTGTTCTTTGCCGCGAACGGCAGCGAAATTACCGCCGATCGGGTGATTGGCGAGATAAATGCCGGGGAATTCGCGCAGATTCTCACGCGCGTGCGCGGCAAACTCGGTCTATAACTTCCCGCGGGCCGGGAAAAATCCTCGATTAGGTGACCAGATTTAAATATTTGGTCACATACTTCGCGCGAATCTCGGACATCGTGCTGGCTATTGCCGGGAACTGGACACTTGCCGTCGCTTTACGGCACACTCGCCGCGCTGTGTCGAATTGCCCTACAAATCCAAGGAATCCACAGATGGCAACGCTACTGGTGCTTCACGGCCCCAACCTCAACCTGCTCGGCACTCGCGAGCCAGGCCACTACGGCGCCGTGACCCTGGCCCAGATCAACCAGGACCTGGAGCAACGTGCCCGCGCCGCAGGCCACCATCTGCAGTACCTGCAGAGCAATGCCGAATACGAATTGATCGACCGCATTCATGCGGCACGCAACGAGGGTGTGGACTTCATCCTGATCAATCCGGCTGCTTTCACCCACACGAGCGTCGCATTACGTGACGCATTGCTTGCGGTGAGCATCCCATTCATCGAAGTGCACCTGTCCAACGTGCACAAACGCGAACCGTTCCGTCACCACTCCTACTTTTCCGATGTGGCCGTAGGGGTGATCTGCGGTCTGGGCGCCAGCGGTTATCGCCTGGCCCTGGAGTCTGCACTGGAACAACTGGCTGCCAACGCACAGCCCAAATGATGAAAACCCCGGCCTCGATGGGCCGGGGTTCCAGAGAAACGTTCTAGATACGTTTTTGTATTTCGCCCCCTGACCGAACCTTTGGGAGTTGATGATTAATGGATATCCGTAAAGTCAAGAAACTGATCGAGCTGCTGGAAGAGTCTGGCATCGACGAGCTGGAGATCAAGGAAGGCGAAGAGTCGGTTCGTATCAGCCGTCACAGCAAGACCCCAGCTGCCCAGCAGTTCTACGCACCGGCCCCGATGGCTGCCGCCCCGGCCGCTGCTGCCCCGGTCGCCGCTGCTGCGCCAGCCGCCGAAGCCGCTGCTGCTGCCCCGGCGCTGAAAGGCACCGTGATCCGTTCGCCAATGGTAGGTACCTTCTACCGCAAACCTTCGCCGACCTCGCCGAACTTCGCTGAAGTTGGCCAGAGCGTGAAGAAGGGCGACACCCTGTGCATCGTCGAAGCCATGAAGATGATGAACCACATCGAAGCCGATGTTGGCGGTGTCATCGACGCCATCCTGGTAGAAGACGGCCAGCCGGTTGAGTTCGACCAGCCGCTGTTCACCATCGTTTGAATCGCGGAGAGCCAACGATGTCTGGGAAGCTCGAAAAAGTCCTGATCGCCAACCGCGGGGAAATTGCCCTGCGGATCCTGCGTGCCTGCAAAGAGCTGGGCATCAAGACCGTCGCCGTGCACTCCACTGCCGACCGTGAACTGATGCACCTGGGCCTGGCAGACGAGTCGGTCTGCATCGGCCCTGCATCGTCGAAGGATTCCTACCTGCATATCCCGGCGATCATCGCTGCCGCCGAAGTGACTGGCGCCACCGCGATTCACCCTGGTTACGGCTTCCTGGCGGAAAACGCCGATTTCGCCGAGCAGGTGGAAAAATCCGGTTTCGCCTTCATTGGCCCGAAAGCCGACACCATTCGCCTGATGGGCGACAAAGTTTCGGCCAAGGACGCGATGATCAAGTCGGGCGTACCAACCGTACCGGGCTCTGATGGCCCGCTGCCGGAAGACGAAGAAGTCGCCTTGGCAATCGCCCGTGACGTCGGCTACCCGGTGATCATCAAGGCCGCCGGTGGCGGTGGTGGTCGCGGTATGCGCGTGGTGCACAAGGAAGAGGACCTGATCGCCTCGGCCAAGCTCACCCGCACCGAAGCCGGTGCTGCCTTCGGCAACCCGATGGTCTACCTGGAAAAGTTCCTGACCAACCCACGCCACGTGGAAGTTCAGGTGCTGTCCGACGGCCAGGGCAACGCCATTCACCTGGGTGACCGCGACTGCTCGCTGCAGCGTCGCCACCAGAAGGTCCTGGAAGAAGCACCAGCCCCGGGTATCGATGAAAAGGCCCGCCAGGAAGTGTTCAAGCGCTGCGTCGATGCGTGCATCGAGATCGGCTACCGCGGTGCCGGTACGTTCGAATTCCTGTACGAAAACGGCCGCTTCTACTTCATCGAGATGAACACCCGGGTGCAGGTTGAACACCCTGTGTCGGAGATGGTCACCGGTATCGACATCGTCAAGGAGATGCTGAGCATCGCCGCTGGCAACAAGCTGTCGTTCCGCCAGGAAGACGTTGTCATCCGTGGCCACTCGCTGGAGTGCCGGATCAACGCCGAGGACCCGAAGAAGTTCATCCCGAGCCCAGGCAAGGTCAAGCACTTCCATGCACCGGGTGGCAACGGCGTGCGCGTGGATTCGCACCTGTACAGCGGTTATTCGGTACCCCCGAACTACGACTCGCTGATCGGCAAGCTGATCACCTACGGCAAAGACCGCGACGAAGCCATGGCGCGCATGCGCAATGCCCTGGACGAGATCGTCGTCGACGGCATCAAGACCAACATCCCCCTGCACCGCGACCTGGTGCGTGATGAAGGTTTCTGCAAAGGCGGCGTCAACATTCACTACCTCGAGCACAAACTGGCCAACCAGGAGTGATCGTGTAGTGTGATGGACCAGAACCCCGGACTTGTGCCGGGGTTTTTTATTGCTTAGCCAAGGCTCACACACCCCCTGTAGGAGCGGCCTTGCGTCGCGAAAGGGCCGCGAAGCGGCCCCGGCAATATCTGCGGCGAAGCTGAGATCGTGGGGCCGCTGCGCGCCCCATCGCGACACAAGGCCGCTCCTACAGGGACCGCAGGTTACCCCTTCATCCGCGGCATCTCGATACGGTGCTCATGCACCCGCCGATACAGGGTAGCCCGCGAAATGCCCAACGCCCGCGCCGCATCGGCCGGCTTCCAGCGATGGCGGATCAGCGCATCCAGCAACAGTTGCCGCGCCGGGCACGACACCCCGCTTGCGACCGAGCCTACCGCCCCACCCCGCACCTCCTGCGGCAAATCCTGCACCCGCACCTGCCCGCCCTCGCAGACCGCACAGGCATAGCGCAACACCTGCCGCAGCTGGCGCAAATTGCCTGGCCAGCGATAAACCAGCAGCGCCTGCAAGGCATCGTCCGCCAGTACAACTTCCACGCCACAGGCCGCAGCCTCTTCGGCCAGCAATTGGTGAATCAGCCCCAACCGGTCCTCCCGCTCACGCAGCGGCGGCAACTCGAAGCGGGCATTGGCCAGGCGGAAGTACAAGTCTTCGCGGAAACGCCCGTTTTCTACCATTGCCGCCAGATCACGGTGGGTGGCACAGATCACCTGGATATCCACCCGCTCCCGCCGCGCCGCGCCCAGCGGCGCCACTTCGCCCTCGGCCAGCACCCGTAGCAACCGGGTTTGCAGGTTCAGCGGCATATCACCGATCTCGTCGAGGAACAACGTACCGCCGTGGGCCTGCTGCAATAGCCCTTGCATGCCTTTACTGGAAGCACCGGTGAAAGCCCCCGCCACATAACCGAACAACTCGCTCTCGATCAGGCTCTCGGGGATGGCTGCACAGTTCAGGGTCACGAAGGGGCCGTCACGGCGCTGGCTCTGCTGGTGCAACTGACGGGCGAACACCTCCTTGCCGGCCCCGGTTTCACCCAGCACCAGCACGGCCAGGTTGCAGTCCTTGACGCGGGTAGCCAAGCGCAGGTGCTGTTCGATGCGGCTGTCCTGGGCCTGCTGCAGCGGTTGCGCCCGCTGGCGTTGCCGAGGGGCGCTGACCCGGCCGTACAAACCACCCAGGCCAGGCAGGCGCTGGGCCGACGACGCGCTGACCCGGCGTAGCTGGTCCATGTCGAACAGCTCGCCAATGTGCGCCGGCAAACGGCCCAGGCGTTCGACCAGGCGCTGCCGGGCCAGGCTGTTGATGGCCTGCAGGCGACCATCGGCATCCCAGGCCAGCAGGTAATCAGGCTGGCTTTCCACATAGCCCGGCGTGCCATGGGCGCGCATCACCCAGTGGCCCTGGGCAGTGTGCATGAAAAAGGCGTTTTCGATGTCGCGAGCGGTTTGCTCGACCAGCTGACGGATCAGGTGCTGGCTGCGGCGGTCGTCCGGTGACTGCAAGGCAGACACATCCACCACCCCCAGCAACTCGCCCAACGGGTCGAACACCGGTGCCGCCGTGCAGGTCAGGCCGATGAACGCCGCCCGGAAGTGGTCGCGCTTGTGCACCGTGACCGGGGCCTTGCTGGTGAGCACCGCCGCCACGCCACAGGTACCCTCCTCGCCCTCCGACCAGCAAGTGCCCAGGTACAGGCCGGCTTTGCGACAGTCGTTGCGAATGGCCGATTCGACCCGGTAGTCGATGGTGCGCCCTTGGGCGTCGGTCAGCAGCACGCAATAGTCGGCGCCCCGTACGCGCTCGTGCAGGCGGGCCACGGCGTCGCTGGCGATGCGCAGAAACAGCTGCGCGCGTTCACGGCACTCATTGAGCAGGCTTTGGGAAAGGATGCGTGGGCCCTGCTGGGAAGCGGGGTCCAGGCGGTACAGCTCCATGGAACGGCGCCATGAATCGAGGATCAGCGGCGGTACCGGCGCCTGTGGCAGGCGGTCGGCATTCTTCAGCACCCTGCTGACGCAATCGACATGGGCTCGGGAGTTCGCGGCAAGCATTCGGGCCCTCCGGTTCTCGTTGCTGTTTTTATCGTTGTTCGGCCATTAAGCGCTTGCGCGCCCGCCCCGACAAGCACTGTGTGGCTACCGGCTGGCTTGAGACGCAGCGTCTCAGCGTCTCGCCCAACGCGGCTGCGCACTGGCACCGGGCGTCTCGCCGTGCCCGCCCTGCAGCCGCCACCAAGGCAGGCCAAAGCGCTCTGCAACGGCCCCTTCGGCGCCCTTGGGCAAAGCTGGCACCGCCCTTGCTCCAGTCCTGGCAAACAAGAATACGAGGTGCGCCATGCCGCTACCCGCCCCGCTCGTCGGGATCATTGCCAACCCTGCCTCCGGCCGTGACCTGCGCCGCCTGACGGCCAGCGCCGGGCTCTATTCGAGCACCGACAAGGCTTCGGCAATTCAGCGCCTGCTGGCCGCCTTCGGCGCCACCGGCATCGGCCAGGTGCTGCTGCCCAGCGACATGACCGGCATCGCCGCCGCCGTGCTCAAGGCCAGCCAGGGCCCGGCTGCGCTCGACCAGCACTGGCCAGCCATCGAAATACTCGACCTGCCGTTGTCGCAGACCGTAGCCGACACCCGCCTGGCCACCCGACGCATGGTCGAGCGCGGTGTGGCGCTGATCGCCGTGCTGGGGGGCGATGGCACCCACAAG
>NZ_BCBD01000222.1:0-7120 GCF_001320345.1 Pseudomonas sp. NBRC 111127
CCCTTCTCGCTGCGCTACCTGCTGGTCGATGGCCAGGGCAACTTCGGTTCGGTGGACGGCGACAATGCCGCGGCCATGCGATACACCGAAGTGCGCATGACCAAGCTGGCCCACGAGCTGCTGTCCGACCTGCACAAGGAAACCGTCGACTGGGTGCCCAACTACGACGGCACCGAGCAGATCCCGGCGGTCATGCCCACGCGTATCCCCAACCTGCTGGTCAACGGTTCCAGCGGTATCGCCGTGGGTATGGCGACCAACATTCCGCCGCACAACCTTGGCGAAGTCATCGACGGTTGCCTGGCGCTGATCGACAACCCGGAAGTCACCGTCGATGAACTGATGCAGTTCATCCCCGGCCCGGACTTCCCGACAGCCGGCATCATCAACGGTCGCCAAGGCATCATCGAGGCCTACCGCACCGGCCGCGGCCGCATCTACATGCGTGCCCGCTCCGAGGTCGAAGACATCGACAAGGTCGGTGGCCGCCAGCAGATCGTGATCACCGAGCTGCCGTACCAGCTGAACAAGGCGCGGCTGATCGAGAAGATCGCCGAGCTGGTCAAAGAGAAAAAGATCGAAGGCATCACCGAGCTGCGCGACGAGTCCGACAAGGACGGCATGCGCATCGTCATCGAGCTGCGCCGCGGCGAAGTGCCGGAGGTGGTGCTCAACAACCTCTACCAGCAAACCCAGCTGCAGAGCGTATTCGGCATCAACGTGGTGGCCCTGGTGGACGGCCGCCCGCGGCTGCTCAACCTCAAGGACCTGCTCGAAGCGTTCGTCCGTCACCGCCGTGAAGTGGTGACCCGCCGGACTGTCTTCGAGCTGCGCAAGGCCCGCGAACGCGGCCACATCCTTGAAGGCCAGGCGGTTGCGCTGTCCAACATCGACCCGGTCATTGCCTTGATCAAGGCTTCGCCTACGCCTTCCGAGGCCAAGGAAGCCCTGATTTCCACGCCGTGGGAGTCCAGTGCCGTGCAGGTCATGGTCGAGCGCGCCGGTGCCGAGGCCTGCCGCCCTGAAGACCTGCCCGAGCAGTATGGCCTGCACGATGGCAAATACTTCCTGTCGCCGGAACAGGCCCAGGCCATTCTCGACCTGCGCCTGCACCGCCTGACCGGCCTGGAGCACGAGAAGCTGCTGGCCGAGTACCAGGAAATTCTCGAGCAGATCGGCGAGCTGATCCGCATCCTCAACAGCGCCGAGCGCCTGATGGAAGTGATCCGCGAAGAGCTGGAGGCCATCCGCGCCGAGTACGGCGATGCCCGCCGCACCGAAATCCTCAATGCCAGCCACGACCTCAACTACGGCGACATGATCCCGGAAGAAGAGCGCGTGGTCACCATTTCCCACGGTGGTTACGCCAAGACCCAGCCGTTGTCCGCTTACCAGGCCCAGCGCCGTGGCGGCAAAGGCAAGTCGGCGACCGGCGTGAAGGACGAGGACTACATCGAGCACCTGCTGGTCGCCAACAGCCACGCCACGCTGCTGCTGTTCTCCAGCAAGGGCAAGGTGTACTGGAAAAAGACCTACGAAATTCCGGAAGCATCGCGTGCCGCCCGTGGTCGCCCGCTGGTGAACCTGCTGCCGCTGGAAGAGGGTGAGCGCATCACCGCCATGCTGCAGGTGGACCTCGAGGCCCTGCAGCAGAACGCCGACCTTGACGAAGAGCTGGAAGACGCCGACGACACCGTGCTCGAAGGTGAGCTGGTCGAGGCCGAGGAAGTTGACGAAGAAGACGGCGACACCCCTGAGTGGGTGGCAGAGCCGACCGGCGCGTACATCTTCATGGCCACCGCTTCGGGTACCGTCAAGAAGACCCCGCTGGTGCAGTTCGCCCGCCCGCGCTCCAATGGCCTGATTGCCTTGAAGCTCAAAGAAGGCGATACCCTGATTGCAGCGGCCATCACCGACGGCGCCAAGGAAGTGATGATGTTCTCCGACGCTGGCAAGGTCATTCGCTTTGCCGAGAGCGTGGTGCGTGAAATGGGCCGTAACGCCCGTGGCGTGCGGGGCATGAAGCTGGGCAAGGGGCAGCAGATCATTTCCATGCTGATTCCGGAGTCCGGCGCGCAGATCCTGACCGCTTCCGAGCGTGGCTTTGGCAAGCGTACCCCGCTGTCCAAGTTCCCGCGCCGCGGCCGTGGCGGCCAGGGCGTGATCGCCATGGGCACCAAGGGGCGCAATGGCTTGTTGATCGGCGCCATCCAGGTGCACGAAGGCGAGGAGATCATGCTGATCTCCGACCAGGGTACGCTGGTGCGCACCCGGGTTGGCGAAGTGTCCAGCCTGAGCCGCAACACGCAGGGTGTGACCTTGATCAAGCTGGCTGCCGACGAAACACTGGTTGGCCTGGAGCGGATCCAGGAACCGTCCGAGGACGAACTCGACGATATGGTCGAGGCGGGCGAGGAGGGTGTCGAGGCGGAAGTGCCAGACAATGACGAAGCTGCAGGCGCCGAAGAGGCCCCGCAGGAGTAAGCAGGTGTAAAACCCGAACGGGGCGACCAAGGTCGCCCCGTTTGACTGATAACTGCAGGCAATGCCTGGCCGGGTGCGAGCAAGCTTTTTGTAGGAGCGGCCTTGTGTCGCGAAAGGGCTGCAAAGCAGCCCCAGGATTTCAGCGGCGCTGCAAAAAGCTGGGGCCGCTTCGCGGCCCTATCGCGACACAAGGCCGCTCCCACAAAGAGGCGCGTGCGGCCTGCAAGAAATGAATTTGTACCATTTGGCAGAGCGAGAGTGGATGTGAGCAACCGAGCCTTTAACTTCTGCGCAGGCCCTGCCGCGCTTCCTACCGCTGTTCTGCAGCGCGCCCAGGCTGAAATGCTGGACTGGCATGGCAAGGGCTTGTCGGTGATGGAAATGAGCCATCGCAGCGACGATTACGTGGCCATCGCCGAAAAGGCCGAGCAGGACCTGCGTGACCTGCTGTCTATCCCCTCCAACTACAAGGTACTGTTCCTGCAGGGCGGTGCCAGCCAGCAGTTCGCTGAAATCCCGCTGAACCTGCTGCCGGAAAACGGCACTGCCGACTACATCGAGACCGGTATCTGGTCGAAAAAGGCCATCGAGGAAGCGCGCCGCTTCGGCAACGTCAACGTCGCCGCCAGCGCCAAGGCCTACGATTACCTGGCCATTCCGGGCCAGAATGACTGGAAACTGACCAGCAACGCTGCCTACGTGCACTATGCGTCCAACGAAACCATCGGTGGCCTGCAGTTCGACTGGGTGCCGCAGACCGGTGACGTTCCGCTGGTGGTCGACATGTCCTCCGACATCCTCTCGCGCCCGATCGACGTGTCGCAGTTCGGCCTGATTTACGCCGGCGCGCAGAAAAACATCGGCCCCAGCGGCCTGGTGGTGGTGATCGTGCGTGAAGACCTGCTGGGCCACGCCCGCAGCAGCTGCCCGACCATGCTCGACTACAAGGTGTCGGCCGACAACGGCTCGATGTACAACACCCCGGCCACTTACTCCTGGTACCTCTCGGGCCTGGTGTTCGAGTGGCTCAAGGAGCAGGGCGGTGTCGAGGCCATGGAGCAGCGCAACCGGGCCAAGAAAGACCGCCTGTACGGCTTCATCGACAGCAGCGATTTCTACACCAACCCGATCAGCGTCAATGCCCGCTCGTGGATGAACGTGCCGTTCCGCCTGGCCGATGAACGCCTGGACAAGGCCTTCCTCGCCGGTGCCGATGCCCGCGGCCTGCTCAACCTCAAGGGTCACCGCTCGGTGGGCGGGATGCGCGCCTCTATCTACAACGCCTTGGGCCTGGACGCCGTGGAAGCGCTGGTGGCCTACATGGCTGAATTCGAGAAGGAGCACGGCTGATGTCGGAACAGGAACTCAAAGCCCTGCGCGTTCGCATCGACAGCCTCGACGAGAAAATCCTCGAGCTGATCAGCGAGCGCGCCCGGTGTGCCGAAGAGGTTGCGCGGGTCAAGACCGCTTCGCTCAAAGAAGGCGAGAAGCCGGTGTTCTACCGCCCCGAGCGCGAAGCAGCAGTGCTCAAGCGGGTGATGGAGCGTAATAAAGGGCCGCTGGGCAACGAAGAAATGGCGCGGCTGTTCCGCGAAATCATGTCGTCGTGCCTGGCCCTGGAAGAGCCGCTGAAAATCGCCTACCTGGGCCCTGAAGGCACCTTCACCCAGGCGGCGGCCATGAAGCACTTCGGCCACGCGGTGGTCAGCCGCCCGATGGCGGCCATCGACGAAGTGTTCCGTGAAGTGGCAGCCGGTGCTGTGAACTTTGGCGTGGTGCCGGTGGAAAACTCCACCGAAGGCGCGGTCAGCCATACCCTGGACAGCTTCCTCGAACACGACATGGTGATTTGTGGCGAAGTCGAGCTGCGTATCCACCACCACCTGCTGGTGGGGGAGAGCACCAAGACCGACAGCATCACCCGCATCTATTCCCATGCCCAGTCCCTGGCCCAGTGCCGCAAGTGGCTGGACGCGCACTACCCGAACGTGGAGCGGGTGGCGGTATCGAGCAATGCCGAGGCCGCCAAGCGCGTGAAGGGCGAGTGGAACTCGGCGGCGATCGCCGGTGACATGGCTGCCAACCTGTATGGCTTGACCCGCCTGGCCGAGAAGATCGAAGACCGCCCGGACAACTCCACGCGCTTTTTGATGATCGGCCAGCAGGAAGTGCCGCCTACCGGCGACGACAAGACCTCGATCATTGTTTCGATGAGCAACAAGCCGGGCGCGCTGCATGAGCTGCTGGTGCCGTTCCACCAGAACGGCATCGACCTGACCCGCATCGAAACCCGCCCGTCGCGCAGCGGCAAGTGGACCTACGTGTTCTTCATCGACTTCGTTGGTCACCACCGCGACCCACTGATCAAGGCGGTGCTCGAACAGATCAGCCAGGAGGCTGTGGCGCTGAAGGTGCTGGGCTCGTATCCGAAGGCAGTGCTTTGATTCAGGGCCGCTGGGGGCGCTTTGCGCCCCATCGCAGGCAAGCCAGCTCCCACAGGTACAGCGCAAGCCTCCAGGTTTGCACTGCCCCTGTAGGCGCTGGCGTGCCTGCGATGGGTGTGGGAGCTGGCTTGCCGGCGATGGGCTGCAACGCAGCCCCAGCGGTCTCACAGGCTGTCCCGATTTCTGAACAGGGTTCACACCAGTGGTAAATGCAGCAAAAACCAAACCCGCGCCCATCATCAATCGCCTGGTCGTAGTTGGCCTCGGCCTGATCGGTGGTTCGTTCGCCAAGGGCCTGCGTGAAAGCGGCCTGTGCCGCGAAGTGGTCGGAGTCGACCTGGACGCCCCCTCGCGCAAGCAGGCCGTAGCCTTGGGCGTGGTCGACCGCTGCGAAGAAGACCTCGCCACCGCCTGCGTGGGCGCCGATGTCATCCAGCTGGCCGTGCCCATCCTGGCCATGGAGAAAGTTCTGGCGCGCCTGGCTCGGCTAGACCTGGGTAACGCCATCATCACCGACGTCGGCAGCGCCAAGGGCAATGTTGTTCGTGAGGCGCGTTCCGTTTTTGTGAACGAAAGCGGCCAGCGCCTGCCGCGCTTCGTGCCTGGCCACCCCATCGCCGGTTCCGAGCAGAGCGGGGTAGAGGCCTCCAACGCCACCCTGTTCCGCCGGCACAAGGTCATTCTCACGCCGCTGGCCGAAACCGACCCGGCCGCACTGGCCCTGGTCGACCGCCTGTGGCGCGCGCTGGAGGCCGATGTCGAGCACATGACGGTCGAGCGCCACGACGAAGTGCTGGCCGCCACCAGCCACTTGCCGCACCTGTTGGCCTTTGGCTTGGTCGATTCACTGGCCAAACGCAATGAAAACCTCGAGATCTTCCGGTACGCTGCCGGGGGGTTCCGCGATTTCACCAGGATCGCCGGCAGCGACCCGACCATGTGGCATGACATCTTCCTCGCCAACCGCGATGCTGTCCTGCGCACACTTGATACATATCGCAGTGATCTCGACGCCTTGCGCGACGCTATCGCTGAAGGGGACGGGCACCAGTTGCTGGGTGTATTCACCCGCGCACGCGTTGCCCGCGAGCATTTCAGTAAAATCCTGGCCCGTCGGGCCTATGTGGACGCTATGAACGCCAACGATCTGATTTTCCTGGCCCAACCGGGTGGCCGCCTGAACGGGCGGATTCGTGTACCGGGCGACAAGTCGATTTCTCACCGCTCGATCATGCTTGGCTCGCTGGCCGAGGGCACCACCGAGGTCGAAGGCTTCCTCGAAGGTGAAGACGCCCTGGCGACCCTGCAGGCATTCCGTGACATGGGTGTGGTCATCGAAGGCCCCAACCACGGCCGCGTGACCATTCATGGTGTTGGCCTGCACGGCCTGAAGCCGCCGCCCGGCCCGCTGTACGTAGGCAACTCGGGGACCTCGATGCGTTTGCTGTCCGGCTTGCTGGCCGGCCAGCCGTTCGACGTGACCATGACCGGTGATGCCTCGTTGTCCAAGCGCCCGATGAACCGTGTGGCCAACCCGCTGCGCGAAATGGGTGCCGTGGTCGAGACCGGCCCGGAAGGCCGCCCGCCGCTGACCATTCGCGGCGGCCACCGGCTCAAGGGGCTGACCTACACGCTGCCGATGGCCAGCGCGCAGGTCAAATCCTGCCTGCTGCTGGCCGGCCTGTACGCCGAAGGCAAGACCACCGTCACCGAGCCGGCACCGACCCGCGACCACACCGAGCGCATGCTGCGCGGTTTCGGCTACGCGGTAGAAAGCAATGGCCCGGTGGCCTCGTTGCAGTCTGGCGGCAAGCTGACCGCTACCCGCATCGAAGTGCCGGCCGACATCTCCTCGGCAGCCTTCTTCCTGGTGGCGGCGTCCATCGCCGAAGGCTCCGAACTGGTGCTGGAACACGTCGGCATCAACCCGACCCGTACCGGTGTCATCGACATCCTGCGCCTGATGGGTGGCGACATCACCCTGGAGAACCAGCGTGAAGTCGGCGGCGAGCCGGTGGCCGACCTGCGTGTGCGCGGGGCCAAGCTGAAGGGTATCGATATCCCTGAAGAACTGGTGCCGTTGGCTATCGACGAGTTCCCCGTGCTGTTCGTTGCCGCTGCCTGCGCCGAAGGCCGTACCGTGCTGCGCGGTGCCGAAGAGCTGCGGGTGAAGGAGTCCGACCGTATCCAGG
>NZ_BCBD01000223.1:0-7049 GCF_001320345.1 Pseudomonas sp. NBRC 111127
AAGCCCGCTCCCACAATGAATCGCGCAGGCTTTTCAAATTTGCAGAAAGATACCGGGGTAGGTGAGAGACCTGTTGCTGCAAGGCAGCCCCAGCGCTTTATTTGACCTGGCCCAGGTTCGCCTCACTCATGTCCAGCTCGCCCAGCACCTGCCGCACCACTTCATCGCCCACCTCGTGCTGACGATGCAGGTTGTACAGCTCCAGCCGCTGCGCCCTTAGCGCCCGCAGGCGCAAGCGGCGCTCCAGCAAATCCATCTGCTCGGCCAGTGCCTTGGCTTCGGCCGTGTCGTTATAACTGTCCAGCTCATCCCGGTACTCCGCCATCAGGCGCGCCTTCAGTTCCGTGGCCATGGTTGCCTGGTCTGCATCCTGCGGCGCATTGCTGTCGATCACTTCCTCCGCCTCCAAGGCATGGATCGCCGCTTCTGCCGTGCGCCGCCAGGCTTCTTGCACTTCCTGTTGCAAGCGCTCGTCGGCGCTTTTGGTCACCCCGCGCAGCAACAGCGGCAAGGCGATACAGGCGCTGACCAGCGATAGCAGGATCACCCCTGCCGCGATGAAAATCAGCAGGTCCCGTTCCGGGAACGCCTTGCCTGCCCCCATCAGCAATGGCACCGACATCACACCCGCCAGGGTCACTGCACCCCGCACGCCGCCGAAGGTCAGCAGCCAGCAGGAGCGCGCCGTAGGCACCAGCACCAGCGCCGGCTTACCGCGCCAGCGGCGCAGCACGCCGATCGCGCGCCAGATACTCTGCACCCAGATGAAACGCAGCAGGATCAGCGCGGCAAAAATCGCCAGCACATCCAGGCAGCGGTAGGCCAGGGTCGGCCACACGGTGGTTTCGTGGCTGACCACGGCCTTGATGATGTCCGGTAACTGCAGGCCCAGCAGCAGGAAAATCAGGCCATTGAAGGCGAACTCCAGCAGCGACCAGACGCTGCGGTTGAGCAGGCGGGTGCTGGTCTGGCGTGGCAGCAGGTCGAGCCAGCTCTGCATCATGCCGGCGGCCACTGCCGACAAAATGCCCGACACGCCCAGGCGCTCGGCCAGTACATAAGCCGCGAACGGCAACAGCAGCATGAACACGACATGGGTCGCAGGGTCGTCCCAGCCCCGGGTGATCATCCACATGCGCAGGCGGCCGATCAGCCAGCTCAGGGCCACGCCCACTGCCAGGCCCCCCAGTGCTACCAGCACGAAGCTGAAGCTGGCGTCGGCCAGCGAGAAGACCCCGGTGATTGCCGCCGCCAGGGCGAACTTGAAGGTCACCAGGCCAGAGGCGTCGTTCATCAGCGCCTCGCCCTGCAGCATATGCATCAGCGGGGTGGGCAGGCGGTCCTGGGTAATGGCCGATACGGCAACGGCGTCGGTCGGCGACAACACGGCGGCCAAGGCGAAGGCCACCGGCAGCGGGATGCTGGGCATCAGCCAGTGAATGAAGTAACCGGCCCCGACCACAGTGAACAGCACCAGCCCTACCGCCAGCGCCACCACCGGCCCTCGAAGGCGCCACAGTTCGCGCTTGGGAATCCGCCAGCCATCGGCGAACAGCAGTGGCGGCAGGAACAGAAACAGGAACAGCTCGGGGTCCAGCGCCACATGCAGGCCCAGGGTCGGCCACGCCAGCAAGGCGCCAGCGGCGATCTGCACCAGCGGCAAGGGCAGCGGAATCAGGCGACCGACCAGTTTCGACAGGCTGACCAAGGTCAACAGGATGAGGACGGTGTAGGCGGACTGCATCCGGTAAGGCTTCCTTTGTGAACCAGAAACGACAACAGGGCGAAACATCGCCATTGAAACAATATGTTAGCGGCGATCGGCGAACCAGGGCCGCTGCACGATAGTCGCAGGTGGCGGATGAATATGTAACATGATGATACCCAGCAATCATGGCCGGCATTACCCGAGCAACGTGCAGCGAAGCCCTTGAACTACCGCGATGAGGTCGTATAATCAAGCGTAACGAATAACGTTATGCATTCAATCTCATGATTCAAAGCTTTAGCTGTGCCGACACGGAAGCACTCTTTGTTACTGGAAAAACGCGACGTTGGTCAGATATCAAATCAGTCGCGGAGCGCAAACTGGCCATGCTCGATGCCGCAACAGAGCTGCGAGACCTGCGATCGCCACCTGGCAACCGCCTCGAGGCGTTGAGCGGCAACCGTGCCGGTCAGCACAGCATTCGCGTCAATGACCAATGGCGCTTGTGCTTCACCTGGACCGACAACGGGCCGGCCAACGTTGAAATTATCGATTACCACTGAGGTGCATCATGCTCAAGAACGGTATGCGTCCAATCCATCCCGGTGAAGTCCTGCGTGAGGACTTCCAGAAAGAAATGGGCTTCAGTGCTGCGGCATTGGCCAGGGCGCTGGGCGTCGCCACTCCAACCGTCAACAATATCCTGCGCGAACGGGGCGGTGTTTCCGCCGATATGGCGCTGCGTCTGTCCATTTGCCTGGATACTACCCCCGAGTTCTGGCTCAACCTGCAGACCGCCTTCGATCTGCGCACCGCCGAACAGCGACACGGTGAAGAGATCATCGGGGCGGTACAGCGCCTGGTCGCCTGAACACGCCTTGATCAATAGACATGGACGTCTCAGGCGTGGCGCCGCGAGGTTGCTTCCCGCATAATCCCGCGACTGAAATCGAAAAACGGAGAGGTTGGGGCAACCTGTGATCCCCAATGCACACAATGACCTACACGCTCTACGGCATCAAAGCCTGCGACACCATGAAAAAAGCGCGTACCTGGCTCGAAGACCAGTCCATCGCCTACGAATTCCACGACTACAAGACCCAAGGCATCGACCGTGACAGCCTGAACCGCTGGTGCGACGAACACGGTTGGGAAGTCATCCTCAACCGTGCCGGCACCACGTTCCGCAAGCTGGACGACGCCAGCAAGGCTGACCTCGACCAGGCCAAGGCCGTCGAGCTGATGCTGGCCCAGCCGTCGATGATCAAGCGCCCGGTGCTCGACCTTGGCGCGCGCACGTTGGTCGGCTTCAAGCCTGACCTGTACGCCGCAGCCTTCGCCTGAGCCCCTACCCTATTTCGCACGAGGTAATCACATGTCCAATACCCTGTTCAGCCTGGCCTTCGGTGTCGGCTCCCAGAACCGCCAGGGCGCCTGGCTGGAAGTGTTCTACGCACAACCCCTGCTCAACCCAAGCGCCGAACTGGTCGCCGCAGTCGCGCCTGTTCTTGGTTACCAGGGTGGCAACCAGGCCATCGCCTTCAGCAACGCCCAGGCCGCCCAACTGGCCGAAGCGGTGAAAGGCGTGGATGCCGCCCAGGCCGCACTGCTGACCCGCCTGGCCGAAAGCCACAAGCCGCTGGTCGCCACCCTGCTGGCCGAAGACGCTGCGCTGGCTTCGACCCCCGAGGCGTACCTCAAGCTGCACCTGCTGTCGCACCGCCTGGTCAAGCCACACGGCGTAAGCCTGGCCGGCATCTTCCCGCTGCTGCCGAACGTGGCCTGGACCAACCAGGGCGCGGTAGACCTGAGCGAACTGGCCGAACTGCAACTCGAAGCACGCCTCAAAGGCGAGTTGCTGGAAGTGTTCTCGGTGGACAAGTTCCCGAAAATGACCGACTACGTGGTCCCCGCCGGCGTGCGTATCGCCGACACCGCCCGTGTGCGCCTGGGCGCCTACATTGGCGAAGGCACCACCATCATGCACGAAGGCTTCGTCAACTTTAACGCTGGCACCGAAGGCCCGGGCATGATCGAAGGCCGGGTTTCCGCTGGCGTATTCGTCGGCAAGGGCTCGGACCTGGGCGGCGGCTGCTCGACCATGGGCACCCTGTCCGGTGGCGGCAACATCGTCATCAAGGTCGGCGAAGGCTGCCTGATCGGCGCCAACGCCGGTATCGGTATCCCGCTGGGTGACCGCAACACCGTCGAAGCGGGCCTGTACATCACTGCCGGCACCAAGGTGAACCTGCTGGACGAGAACAACGAACTGGTCAAGGTGGTCAAGGCGCGTGACCTGGCAGGCCAGACCGACCTGCTGTTCCGCCGCAACTCGCTGAACGGCGCAGTGGAATGCAAGACCCACAAGTCGGCCATCGAGCTGAACGAAGCATTGCACGCCCACAACTGAGAACCTTGCACGGTTTGAGGTGTTAACATCGGGTCTGGCGCCAACACGCCAGACCCGTTTTTCATTCCAGGCCCCGCGATCATGTTCCAGCCCTCCCCCTGGCGTGCCGATTTCCCCGCCATCGACGCCCTGCAACGGCAGCACCAGACATACCTGGACAGCGCCGCCACCACCCAGAAGCCGCAAGCCTTGCTGGATGCCCTGGGCCATTACTACGCCCATGGCGCAGCCAATGTACACCGCGCCCAGCACTTGCCCGGCGCACTGGCGACCCAGGCTTTCGAAACCAGCCGCAACAAGGTGGCCGCCTGGCTCAACGCCGCCGATGCCCGGCAGATCGTGTTCACCCATGGCGCCACTTCGGCGTTGAACCTGCTGGCCTATGGCCTGGAGCACCGCTTCGAGGCGGGCGACGAAATTGCCGTCAGCGCGCTGGAGCACCATGCCAACCTGCTGCCCTGGCAGCAACTGGCGCAGCGGCACGACCTGCGCCTGGTGGTACTGCCGCTGGACATTCACGGCCACATCGACCTGGACCAGGCCCTGCAGTTGGTAGGCCCACGCACCCGGGTACTGGCCGTCAGCCAGTTGTCCAACGTGCTGGGCACCTGGCAGCCCTTGGCTGCCCTGCTGGCCCATGCCCGTGCGCAAGGTGCCGTGACCGTGGTCGACGGCGCCCAGGGCGTGGTCCATGGGCGCCATGATGTGCAGCAGCTGGGCTGCGACTTCTATGTGTTTTCCAGCCACAAGCTGTATGGCCCGGACGGTGTCGGCGTGCTCTACGGCCGCAGCCAGGCTTTCGAGCTGCTGCGCCATTGGCAGTTTGGCGGTGAGATGGTGCAACTGGCCGACTACCATACCGCCAGCTTCCGCCCGGCGCCGTTGGGTTTCGAAGCGGGCACCCCGCCCATTGCCGGGGTGATCGGCCTGGGCGCGACCCTTGCCTACCTGGCCAGCCTCGATAGCCACGCGGTCGCCGCCCACGAAACCAGCCTGCATCAGCAACTGCTGCGCGGCCTGGCCGACCGCGAGGGTATCCGGGTGCTGGGCACGCCACAGGCGGCGCTGGCCAGCTTCGTCATCGAAGGCGTGCACAATGCCGATATCGCCCACCTGCTCACCGAGCAGGGCATTGCCGTGCGTGCCGGGCACCACTGCGCCATGCCGCTGCTGAAGGGGCTGGGCCTGGAGGGTGCGATCCGTGTGTCGCTGGGCTTGTACAACGACAGCAGCGACCTGCAGCGCTTCTTCGACGCGCTGGACCAAGGCCTGGAGTTGTTGCGATGAGCCTGCCGGAACAGGCGCTACAGGCGCTGGCCGCGTTCGAACAGGGCAAGGGCTGGGAACAGCGTGCTCGCTTGCTGATGCAATGGGGCGACCAGCTGGAGCCGCTGGCTGCCAGCGAAAAAACCGAGGCCAACCGGGTGCACGGTTGCGAAAGCCTGGTGTGGCTGGTGGCCGAGCAGGTCGATGGCGCATGGCGGTTCAAGGCCGGTAGCGATGCCCGTTTGTTGCGCGGGCTGCTGGCCTTGTTGCTGGTGCGGGTGCAGGGTTTGACCAGCGGTGAACTGCTGGCGCTCGACCTGCGGGGGTGGTTCAGCCAGCTGGGGCTGGAGCGCCAGCTGTCGCCATCGCGCAGCAATGGGCTGCATGCGGTGTTGCAGCGCATGGCAGAGCTTGTGGTCAACCGTTAACTGGGGTGGGGGCCAACATCGTCGGGGGCGCTGCGCGCCCCATCGCGACACGAGGCCGCTCCTACAGGGATTTACACGGGCTTGACCCGCTCCGATGGCCGTCGCGCACCGGCCACCAGTTTCTCTATCGCCTTGCTCGCTGCCACCATGCCAAAGGTGGCGGTCACCATCATCACCGCGCCAAAGCCGCCGGCACAATCCAGCCGCACGCCTTCGCCAACGAAGCTTTTCTGCAGGCATACGCTGCCATCGCCCTTGGGGTAACGCAGTTGCTCACTGGAAAACACGCACGGCACGCCATAGTTGCGGCTGACATTGCGCGAGAAGTTGTAGTCACGCCGCAACGTGGAGCGGACCCGCGAGGCCAACGGATCGTTGAAGGTCTTGTTGAGGTCGGCGATCTGGATCTGCGTGGGATCGATCTGCCCGCCCGCCCCCCCGGTGGTGACGATGGCGATCTTGCGCCGGCGGCACCAGGCGATCAGCGCGGCCTTGGCCATGACGCTGTCGATGCAGTCGATCACGCAGTCCAGGTGTTCGGTGATGTACTCGACCATGGTGTCGCGGGTGACGAAGTCGGCGACTGCATGCACCGTGCAGGCCGGGTTGATCGCCCGCAGGCGCTCGGCCATGACCTCGACCTTTGGGCGCCCCACCTGCCCTTCCAGGGCGTGGGCCTGGCGGTTGGTGTTGCTGACGCAGACATCGTCCAGGTCGAACAGGGTGATTTCGCCCACGCCACTGCGCGCCAGCGCTTCGGCCACCCACGAACCCACCCCGCCAATCCCGACCACCGCCACGTGGGCCTGGCCCAGGCGTTGCAGGCCTTGGTCGCCGTACAGCCGGGCAACGCCGGCGAAGCGTGGATCTTCTGTACTCATGTTCATACCCCAAAAAACCGGCGCGCATTATATGCCAGCGAGCCCAAGGCCTGCACCGTTAGGAAATGGACTACTAACCCTGCTTTAATGTCCTATCACTTCGACAGAAATGGACGACAATGTCTTCACGTAAATTCGGCCTGAACCTGGTTGTGGTGCTGGCCATCGCTGCGTTGTTCACCGGCTTCTGGGCGCTGATCAATCGCCCGGTTTCCGCGCCCGCCTGGCCAGAACAAATCTCTGGCTTCTCGTATTCACCGTTTCGCCTGGGTGAAAGCCCGCAAAAGGGCCAGTACCCCAGTGACGAGGAAATGCGTCAGGACCTGGAGCAACTGAGCAAACTGACCGACAGTATC
>NZ_BCBD01000224.1:0-6993 GCF_001320345.1 Pseudomonas sp. NBRC 111127
CGCACAGCAAGCGCTGACCCACTACCGCAAAGCGCTGTATCTGGAGCCACAACACCCCGAGGCGTTGCTGCACCTGGCGGCCCTGCTTGCGGCCCAGGGTGACCTGGCCGGGGCCCGGCGCCTGCAGGAGCGGGCGGCGCGGGCTGGGCGGGAGTCTGAACGGTGAACGGTGAATCCGCGATGCAACTGCTGGCCGATGACGATGCGCTCATCGACGACTGCTGGAACCGCATTGGTGTACATGGCAACAAGCAATGCCCGCTACTGGAGCGGCACGTGCATTGCCGCAACTGCGAAGTCTACGCCGCTGCGGCTACCCGCCTGCTTGACCGCTATGCATTGGCGCAGGAGCACTCGGCGGCCGAGCGTGAGCCGCTGCAAGAGCACACCGGTCGCTCCATGTTGCTGTTCCGTCTGGGTGAAGAATGGCTGGCGCTGGCGACCGCCTGCCTGGCCGAAATCGCCCCGTTGCAGGCCGTGCATTCGTTGCCGCACCAGCGCTCGCGGGTGTTGCAGGGGGTCGCCAACGTACGTGGGGCGCTGGTGCCATGCCTGTCATTGGCCGACTTGCTGGGGGTTCAGGCGGGTGCTGCCGAGCAGCGCAGCGGCCGGGCGATGCCACGCATGCTGATCCTGGCCAGCGAGGGCGGCCCGGTGGTGGTGGCGGTCGAGGAAATCGACGGCATCCACCGGCTCGACCCGCTGCTGCTGGGCAGTGGCCAGGACGCCACCCGCTATACCGCGGCGGTGCTGCAATGGCGCGGGCGCAGCGTGCGGGTACTGGACGATCAACACTTACTGGCTGCCGTGCAGCGGAGCTTGTCATGACCCCAGAGCAAATGCGCGACGCCTCGTTGCTCGAGCTGTTCAGCCTGGAGGCCGAAGCGCAGACCCAGGTGCTCAGCGCCGGCCTGATGGCACTCGAGCGCAACCCTACCCAGGCTGACCAGCTCGAGGCGTGCATGCGCGCGGCCCACTCGCTCAAGGGCGCCGCCCGTATCGTTGGCGTGGACGCGGGCGTCAGCGTCGCGCATGTCATGGAGGATTGCCTGGTAGCCGCCCAGGAGGGGCGCCTGCGGTTGAATGCCGAGCATATCGATGCGCTGTTGCAGGGGACCGACTTGCTGATGCGCATTGCCACACCGGGCGACAGTGCGGCGCAGGCGACCCTGCCGGTGTTTCTTGCGCAGATGGCCAGCCTGCTCGACCCAGGCGGCGCCGGCGTGCCGCCGCTGCCCGTGGCGGCAGGGTCCGTATCGCCGTCGTCGCCGTCGGTCAGCCCACCGCCGGCACCGTTGGTGCTGCCCAGTGAGCTGTCAGAGCCCGACGCCGAGCCTGAGCCCGAGCCCGAGCCAGCGCTGCGGCGCAAGGTTGGCAAGCGCGTCGGCGATGCAGGCGAACGGGTGTTACGGGTCACTGCCGACCGCCTGAACAGCCTGCTCGACCTGTCCAGCAAGTCGCTGGTGGAGACCCAGCGCCTGAAGCCTTACCTGGCCACCCTGCAGCGCCTCAAACGCATGCACGGCCAAGGGATGCAGGCGCTCGACGGCGTGCGCATGCAGCTGGAAGACAGCGGCCACAACAGTGAAGTGCTCGAAGCCTTGGCGCAAACCCAGCGCCTGTTGGTCGAGACCCAGCAGATCCTGCAACAGCAGGCCGCCGACCTCGATGAGTTCGGCTGGCAGGCCAGTCAGCGTGCGCAGTTGCTGTACGACACGGCCCTGGCCTGCCGCATGCGGCCATTCGCCGATGTGCTGGCCGGGCAGAGTCGCATGGTCCGAGACCTCGGCCGCTCGCTGGGCAAGCCGGTACGGCTGGTGGTGGAGGGGGAAAAAACCCAGGTCGACCGTGATGTGCTGGAAAAGCTTGAAGCGCCATTGACCCACCTGTTGCGCAATGCCGTGGACCACGGCATCGAACTTCCGGAACGGCGCCTGCTGGCGGGCAAGCCAGCGGAAGGGCTGGTGCGCCTGCGTGCCTCGCACCAGGCTGGCATGCTCAGCCTGGAGCTGATCGACGATGGCGCCGGTATCGACCTGGAGCGCCTGCGCGGCAGTATCGTCGAGCGCGCCCTGTCGCCGGCCGACACCGTGGCGCGCATGAGCGAAGCGGAACTGCTGACATTCCTGTTCCTGCCCGGCTTCAGCCTGCGCGACAAGGTGACCGAAGTGTCCGGGCGCGGTGTCGGGCTGGATGCGGTGCAACACATGATTCGCGAACTGCGCGGCTCGATCGAGCTGAGCCAGCAGCCAGGGCAGGGCTGCCGCTTCCATCTGCAGGTGCCGTTGACCCTGTCCGTGGTGCGTAGCCTGGTCGTCGAGGTCGGTGGCGAGGCTTACGCTTTTCCGCTGGCGCATATCGAGCGCACCCTGGACGTCACCGCCGAGCAGATCGTGCAGATCGAAGGCCGCCAGCACTTCTGGCACGAGGGCCGGCACATCGGCCTGGTGGCGGCCAGCCAGTTGCTCAACCGCCCGCTGGGGCAAAGCGACGGCAGCAGCCTGCGGGTCGTGGTGATCCGTGAGCGCGAGCAACTGTACGGTGTGGCCGTGGAGCGCCTGGTAGGTGAACGCGTGCTGGTGGTGATGCCGCTCGATCCACGGCTGGGCAAGGTGCAGGACATTTCTTCGGGGGCCTTGCTCGATGATGGTTCAGTGGTGCTGATCGTCGATGTCGAAGACCTGCTGCGCTCGGTGGATAAACTGCTGAGCACCGGCAGCCTGGAGCGTATCGAACGCGGCAGCGGCGGCACCCGTGGGGTGGCGCACAAACGCATCCTGGTGGTCGACGATTCACTGACCGTGCGCGAGCTGCAGCGCAAGCTGCTCAGCCACCGTGGCTACGACGTGGCGGTAGCGGTAGACGGCATGGACGGCTGGAACGCCTTGCGCAGTGAAGACTTCGATTTGCTGATCACCGATATCGACATGCCGCGCATGGACGGTATCGAACTGGTCACCCTGGTGCGGCGCGACCAGCGCCTGCAAGGCTTGCCAGTGATGGTGGTGTCCTACAAAGACCGTGAGGAAGACCGGCGGCGTGGCCTGGATGCTGGGGCCGACTACTATTTGGCAAAGGCCAGTTTCCACGACGACGCGTTGCTGGATGCTGTGGTGGAACTGATCGGAGGGGCTCAGGGATGAAGATCGCCATCGTCAATGACATGCCCATGGCGGTCGAGGCCCTACGCCGTGCAGTCGCCCTTGAGCCCGCGCACGAGCTGGTGTGGGTGGCCAGCAATGGCGCCGAGGCAGTGCAGCGTTGTACCGAGCAGCTTCCGGACCTGATCCTCATGGACCTGATCATGCCGGTGATGGACGGCGTGGAGGCGACCCGGCGGATCATGGCCGAAACCCCATGTGCCATCGTCGTCGTCACGGTCGACCGCAAGCAGAACGTGCACCGGGTGTTCGAGGCCATGGGCCATGGCGCGCTCGATGTGGTGGACACCCCAGCGCTGGGCGCGGGTGATCCCCGCGAAGCGGCGGCCCCGCTGCTGCGCAAGATCCTCAATATCGGCTGGCTGATTGGCCAGCAGCGTGCACCGGTTGCTCGCCCGGTTGAGCTGCCGCTGCGCGAAGCTTCACAGCGTCGCGGCCTGGTGGCGATTGGTTCGTCGGCCGGTGGCCCGGCAGCCCTGGAGGTGTTGCTCAAGGGCTTGCCGCCGGCGTTTCCGGCGGCCATCGTGCTGGTCCAGCATGTGGACCAGGTATTTGCCGCAGGCATGGCCGAGTGGCTCGGCACCGCCGCCAACCGGCAGGTGCGGCTGGCCCGTGAAGGCGAGCCGCCGCAGCCGGGCGTGGTGCTGCTGGCCGGCACCAATCACCATATCCGCCTGCTACAGAACGGCCAACTGGCCTACACTGCCGAGCCGGTGAATGAAATCTACCGGCCCTCGATCAATGTGTTTTTCGAGAGCGTGGCCCAACACTGGCACGGCGATGCGGTGGGGGTATTGCTCACCGGCATGGGCCGCGACGGTGCCCAAGGCCTGAAGCTGATGCGTCAGCAGGGTTTCCTGACCATTGCCCAGGACCAGGCCAGCAGCGCGGTGTACGGCATGCCCAAGGCCGCCGCAGCCATTGATGCTGCCGTGGAAATTCGCCCGCTGGACCGCATCGCCGGGCGCTTGACGGAAATTTTTGGAAAATGACGACACGTATTGAATCACGCCGCCACGCCGGTAGTGATCGGGTGACCATGTATGGATGATTTACCGATCGAAGGTTTCGCGACCACCAACGAAAACTCGGCGATGGTACTGCTGGTCGACGATCAGGCCATGATCGGCGAGGCCGTGAGGCGAGGGTTGGCCAACCAGGACAACATCGACTTCCACTTCTGTGCCGACCCCCACCAGGCGGTGGCCCAGGCCATGCGCATCAAGCCCACGGTCATCCTTCAGGACCTGATCATGCCGGGCCTGGACGGCTTGACCCTGGTGCGTGAGTACCGCAACAACCCGGTGACCCAGGACATTCCGATCATCGTGCTCTCCACCAAGGAAGACCCTCTGGTCAAGAGCGCGGCGTTTGCGGCCGGGGCCAATGATTACCTGGTCAAGCTGCCGGACACCATCGAACTGGTGGCGCGTATTCGCTACCACTCGCGCTCCTACCTGACCCTGCTGCAGCGCGACGAGGCCTACCGCGCCCTGCGCGTCAGCCAGCAGCAGCTGCTGGATTCCAACCTGATGCTGCAGCGGCTGATGAACTCCGATGGCCTGACCGGGCTGTCCAACCGCCGGCACTTCGACGAATACCTGGAACTGGAGTGGCGCCGGGCCATGCGCGAGCAGCAACAACTGTCGCTGCTGATGATCGACGTGGACTACTTCAAGGCCTTCAACGACAGCTTCGGCCACCTGGCCGGTGACGAGGCGCTGCGCCAGGTGGCCGAGTCGATCCGCGGCTCGTGCTCGCGGCCCAGTGACCTGCCCGCGCGTTACGGCGGCGAGGAATTCGCCCTGGTGCTGCCCAACACCTCGCCTAGCGGGGCACGGCTGGTGGCCGAAAAGCTGCGCCAGACCGTGCATGGCCTGGGTATCCCGCACACTGCACCGGCGGCTGATGCGTTCCTGACCGTGAGCATCGGCCTGGCCACCCAGACCCCGAGTATCGGCAGCCATTGCCGGCAACTGATCTCGGCGGCCGACAAGGGCCTGTACCTGGCCAAGAATGGCGGGCGCAACCAGGTCGGCATTGCCTGACGCGCCGATAACAGCGCCGGCCCTCGTGGTAGCTCATCTACAGGCTACCGCCCGGCGGGTCTGCCGCCCTGCGGCGGACTCGGTTATACTCGCAGGCTTTTCACCGAATTCGTGCGAGTAGCCAGCCCATGGAAATCCAACCGATCCTGAACACCATCAAGGACCTCACCGAGCGTTCCCAGTCAATTCGGGGGTATCTTTGACTACGATCACAAGCATGACCGCCTGATCGAAGTCAACCGCGAGCTGGAAGACCCCAACGTCTGGAACAAGCCCGAGTACGCGCAGGCCCTGGGCCGCGAGCGTGCCATGCTGGCACAGGTGGTCGAGACCCTGGACAAGCTGTCCAACGGCCTGGGCGACTGCCAGGACTTGCTCGACATGGCTGTCGAGGAAAATGACGAAGGCGCCGTCGGCGACGTCGTGACCGAGCTGGAAGGCCTGGAAGAAAACCTGGCTCAGCTTGAGTTCCGTCGCATGTTCAGCGGCGAAATGGACATGAACAACGCCTACCTGGATATCCAGGCCGGCTCTGGCGGTACCGAGGCGCAGGACTGGGCCAACATCCTGCTGCGCATGTACCTGCGCTGGGCCGACAAGCGTGGTTTCGACGCCACCATCATCGAACTGTCCGAAGGTGAAGTAGCCGGTATCAAGGGCGCCACCGTGCACATCAAGGGCGAGTACGCCTTTGGCTGGCTGCGCACCGAAATCGGCGTGCACCGCCTGGTGCGCAAGAGCCCGTTCGACTCCGGCGCCCGTCGCCACACCTCGTTCTCGGCGGTGTTCGTTTCGCCAGAAATCGACGACAAGGTCGAAATCGAGATCAACCCGTCCGACCTGCGCATCGACACCTACCGTTCCTCCGGTGCCGGTGGCCAGCACGTCAACACCACCGACTCGGCCGTACGTATCACCCACGTACCGACCAACACCGTGGTGGCGTGCCAGAACGAACGTTCGCAGCACGCCAACAAGGACACCGCCATGAAAATGCTGCGGGCCAAGTTGTACGAGCTAGAAATGCAAAAGCGCAACGCCGCCTCGCAGGCGTTGGAAGACAGCAAGTCGGACATCGGCTGGGGCCACCAGATCCGCTCCTACGTGCTGGATGACTCGCGTATCAAGGACCTGCGTACCGGCGTGGAACGCAGCGACTGCCAGAAGGTGCTGGACGGCGACCTCGACCAGTACCTGGAAGCAAGCCTGAAGCAGGGCCTGTAAGCCGTACTCCACCGCCGCGCCATCGGCCAACCGCCGCTGGCGCGTGCCCTGCCCGAAAAGGGCAACGAATACCTGATGGAAAAAATGACCAGATGAGCGACCTCAAGACCGAATCGCAAGACCTGCAACAGGAAGAGAATGCCCTGATCGCCCTGCGCAAGGAAAAACTTGCCGCCGAGCGTGCCAAGGGCAATGCCTTCCCCAATGACTTCCGTCGCGACAGCTACTGCAACGACCTGCAGAAGCAGTACGCGGACAAGACCAAGGAAGAGCTGGAAGCAGCCGCGATTCCGGTCAAGGTGGCGGGCCGCATCATGCTCAACCGTGGCTCGTTCATGGTGATCCAGGACATGACCGGCCGCATTCAGGTCTACGTCAACCGCAAGACCCTGCCGGAAGAAACCCTGGCCGCAGTCAAAACCTGGGACCTGGGCGACATCATCAGCGCCGAAGGTACACTGGCCCGCTCTGGCAAAGGCGACCTGTACGTCGAAATGACCAACGTGCGCCTGCTGACCAAGTCGCTGCGCCCGCTGCCCGACAAGCACCACGGCCTGACC
>NZ_BCBD01000225.1:0-6912 GCF_001320345.1 Pseudomonas sp. NBRC 111127
GGTGATCACCGCGCGGCAGGCCGAAGTAGGCCAGGTGGTGCAGGCGACCATGCCGATCTTCAGCCTGGCCGTCGATGGCGACCGCGATGCCGTGTTCAATGTGTACGAATCCTTGCTGGTGGCACCGCCCGGCAACGCCGAGATACTCGTCCGCCTGCTGGACGACCCCAAGGTCCAGGCGCGCGGCGTGATCCGCGAAATCACGCCCACCGTGTCGGCGCAAAGCGGCACGGTACAGGTCAAGGTGGCCCTGAAGGATGTGCCCGCCGAAATGCAGCTGGGCGCGCCGGTGACGGCCAGCACCAGTACCGTGGGGCGGCCGAGCATCGAGCTGCCGTGGTCGGCCTTGACCAAGGCCCTGCACGCACCTGCCGTGTGGGTAGTGGGTGAGGGTGACAAGGTCGAACTGCGCAAGGTCGAAGTCGGCCGCTACCTGACTGGCAAGGTGGTCATCGCCAGCGGCTTGCAGGCGGGCGAAACCGTGGTGGTCAACGGCAGCCAGCTGTTGCACCCCGGCATGCAGGTGGAGAAGGTGGATGCCAAACGCCCAGGGGGTGAGCTATGACACGGCTGCTGCTGATACTGTCAGCCGGCATGCTGCTGGCTGCCTGCGAGGGTGACGAGCAAGCCCCTGAGCCGATCCGGCCGGTGCTGTCGGTGAAGGTCGAGCCGCAGGTGCAGACGCAACTGGGCCGCTTCGCTGGCAATATCGAGGCACGCTTCGAGAGCACCTTGGGCTTCCGCGTAGCCGGGCGCATTGCCCGGCGTTGGCTGGACGTGGGAGCCCAGGTCAAACCGGGCGATACCTTGGCCACCCTCGACCCCACCGACCAGCAGAACCAACTGCGTGCCGCCGAAGGCGACCTGGCCAGGGTGCAGGCGCAATGGATCAATGCCCAGGCCGATGCCCGTCGCCAGCAACAGCTGTACGACCGTGGGGTGGGTGCCCAGGCGCAGCTGGATGTCGCCCAGACGAACCTGAAAACCACCAGCGCGACGCTGGAGCAGGCGCGCGCCTCTGTCAGCCAGGCCCGTGACCAGCTCGGCTACAGCACCCTGCGTAGCGACCATGCAGCGGTCATCACGGCCTGGCAGGCCGAGGCCGGGCAGACGGTCACCGCCGGGCAGGCCGTGGTGACCCTGGCCCGGCCTGATGTGAAGGAGGCGGTGATCGACTTGCCGATCAGCCTGGCAGAGCAACTGGACAAAGGGCTGACATTCACCGTCGCCTCGCAACTCGACCCGACCATCAACACCACCGCTACCCTGCGCGAGCTGGAGCCGCAGGCCGACCCCACGACCCGTACCCGCCGTGCGCGCCTGACCTTGGCAAACACCCCGGCAGCCTTCCACCTGGGCACCGCGGTCAGTGTGACGCTGACCTCGCAAGTGTCGCCGCGCAGCGAGCTGCCCTTGAGTGCCTTGCTCGAACGCGACGGCAAGACCCAGGTGTGGGTCATCGACACCCGGCAGAAAACGGTCGGCACCCGTGACGTGACCCTGATCGACCGTACTTCCGACAGCATCGTCGTGGCCTCTGGCGTGCAGCCTGGTGAACGTGTGGTGACTGCGGGCGTGAACAGCCTCAAGCCTGGCCAGAAGGTCGCTTTCGACGAGGATGCGCAATGAAAGGAAGCTTCAACCTGTCCGACTGGGCACTCAAGCATCAATCGTTCGTCTGGTACCTGATGTTCGTCGCCCTGTTGATGGGGATTTTTTCCTACTTCAACCTGGGCCGTGAAGAAGACCCGTCGTTCACCATCAAGACCATGGTCATCCAGACCCGCTGGCCCGGTGCGACCCAGGACGAGACCCTGTACCAGGTCACCGACCGTATCGAGAAGAAGCTCGAAGAACTCGACTCGCTCGACTACACCAAGAGCTACACCCGGCCGGGCGAATCCACGGTCTACGTGTACCTGCGTGATACCACCAAGGCCGAGGATATCCCGCAAATCTGGTACCAGGTGCGCAAGAAGATCCAGGACATCCGTGGCCAGTTCCCTGCTGGCATCCAGGGGCCTGGGTTCAACGACGAGTTCGGCGATGTGTTCGGTTCGATCTATGCCTTCACCGCCGACGGCCTTACCCTGCGCCAGCTGCGTGACTATGTGGAGCAGGCCCGGGCAGAAGTGCGTGATGTACCCAATATCGGCAAGATCGAGTTCATCGGCACCCAGGATGAAGTGCTGTACCTGAACTTCTCCACCCGCAAGCTGGCCGCCCTGGGCATTGACCAGCGCCAGGTGATGCAGGCCCTGCAAGCGCAGAACGCGGTCACGCCGGCGGGGGTGATAGAGGCCGGGCCAGAGCGCATCTCGGTACGAACCTCCGGGCAGTTCGCCTCCGAAAAGGACCTGCAAACCGTCAACCTGAAGATCAATGACCGCTTCTTCCGCCTGGCCGATATTGCCGCTATCGAACGCGGTTATGTCGACCCGCCTTCACCGATGTTCCGCTACAACGGCCAGACCGCCATTGGTCTGGCCATTGGCATGAAGGCCGGCGGCAACGTGCAGGCGTTCGGCGCCGCACTGAAAAAACGCATGGACCAGGTGATCCAGGACCTGCCGATAGGCGTTGGCGTGCACACCGTGTCGGACCAGGCCGTGGTCGTCAAGAAGGCGGTTGGCGGCTTCACCAGCGCGCTGTTCGAAGCGGTGGTGATCGTGCTGGCGGTAAGCTTTGTCAGCCTAGGCATGCGCGCGGGGCTGGTGGTGGCCTGCTCGATACCCTTGGTGCTGGCGATGGTGTTCGTGTTCATGGAATACAGCGGTATCACCATGCAGCGGATTTCGCTGGGCGCGCTGATCATTGCCCTGGGCTTGCTGGTGGACGATGCGATGATCACCGTGGAGGTCATGGTCACCCGGCTGGAAATGGGCGACAGCAAGGAGCAGGCGGCCACGTTCGCCTACACCTCCACGGCCTTCCCGATGCTTACCGGTACCCTGGTCACGGTGGCCGGCTTCGTGCCGATCGGCCTTAACGCCAGTTCCGCAGGCGAGTACACCTTTACCTTGTTCGCGGTAATCGCCGTGGCCTTGCTGGTGTCCTGGGTGGTGGCGGTGTTCTTCGCCCCGGTGCTGGGGGTGCACATTCTGAGCAGCAGCAAGGTCAAGGCTCACGAAGCCAAGCCTGGGCGCGTGGCCAGGGCGTTCGAGGGTGGGCTGCTGTGGTGCATGCGCCATCGCTGGCTGACCATCATCGGTACCATCCTGCTGTTTGCCCTGGCGCTGTTCAGCATGCGCTTCGTGCAGAACCAGTTCTTCCCCGCGTCGGACCGCCCGGAGATCCTGGTCGACCTGAACCTGCCGCAGAACGCTTCTATCGAGGAGACGCGCAAGGTGGTCGACCGCTTCGAAGCGCGCCTGAAGGACGACCCGGACCTGGTGCACTGGAGCACCTACATCGGCCAGGGCGCCGTGCGGTTCTATCTGCCGCTCGACCAGCAGTTGCAAAACCCGTATTACGCCCAGCTGGTGATTGTCAGCAAGGGCCTGGAAGAGCGCCAGGGCATGATCGAGCGCTTGCAGAAAATCCTGCATGAAGAGTTCGTCGGCATCGGCACCAACGTGCAATCGCTGGAAATGGGCCCACCGGTGGGGCGGCCGATCCAGTACCGGGTCAGCGGCACCAGTATCGACGAGGTGCGCAAGCACGCCATCGACCTGGCGACCTTGCTCAACCAGAACCGCAACATAGGCGAGATGATCTACGACTGGAACGAGCCTGGCAAAGTACTGCGCGTGGACATTGCCCAGGACAAGGCGCGCCAGCTGGGGCTGTCGTCGGAAGATGTGGCCAACGTGATGAACAGCATCGTCAGCGGTGTGCAGATCACCCAGGTCAACGACAGCATCTACCTGATCGACGTGGTCGCGCGTGCCGAGGACAGCGAGCGTGGTTCGCCCGATACCCTGCAGAACCTGCAGATCCTGACCTCCAACGGCACCTCGATTCCGCTGCTGTCGTTCGCCACCGTGCGCTACGAGCTGGAGCAGCCGCTGGTATGGCGGCGTGACCGCAAGCCAACCATCACCATCAAGGCCTCGGTCAACGGCGACATTCAACCCACAGACCTGGTGGCGCAACTGAAGCCGAAAATCGACGAGTTCGCCAGCAAACTGCCGGTAGGCTACGAAGTGGCCACGGGCGGTACCGTGGAGGAGAGCGGCAAGGCCCAAGGGCCGATCGCCAAGGTCATCCCGCTGATGCTGTTCCTCATGGCCACGTTCCTGATGATCCAGCTGCACAGCGTGCAGAAGCTGTTCCTGGTGATCAGCGTGGCGCCATTGGGGCTGATCGGCGTGGTGCTGGCACTGGTGCCCACGGGCACGCCGATGGGCTTTGTGGCCATTCTCGGCATCCTGGCGCTGGCCGGTATCATCATCCGCAACTCGGTGATTCTGGTTACCCAGATCGATGAGTTCGAGGCGCAGGGCTATGCCCCTTGGGACGCGGTGGTGGAGGCCACCAACCACCGTCGCCGGCCGATCCTGCTGACGGCAGCCGCAGCGAGCCTGGGCATGATCCCGATTGCACGTGAAGTGTTCTGGGGGCCGATGGCCTACGCCATGATTGGCGGCATCATCAGTGCAACGCTGCTGACGCTGCTGTTCCTGCCGGCCTTGTACGTGGCCTGGTACAAAATCCGCGAGCCACAGAAGCAAAGCTGAAGGCTCAAGGCCCTATCGCCGGCAAGCCAGCTTCCACAGGTGCCTCACAAAACTGAGAGGCAGTGACACGCCTGTGGGAGCCGGCTTGCCGGCGATAGGGCCTTCGAACCAGAAAATAAAATGGTTATATAAAAATTCTTAAATAGTATTTTTAAGAATAAAAGCCCCTCACTACTATTGCCCTCAAGCCAGGCAATACCCCTTCAAATCCCCGCCCGGCATCTCACGCCAAGGAGAACGAGCATGAGTGCACCGCTGCGTAATATCGATGGTCAGGACGAAGCCAGCCTTTTGCGGGAGATCCAGAACGCCCTGCGCGACCTGCGCTTTGGCGCGGTGGAGATCACGGTGCATAACGCCCAGGTCGTGCAGATCGAGCGCAAGGAGAAGTTCCGCCTGCAGCAGCCGGGCAACAAGGCCGGCTGAGCCCACCCCCTTTCAAAACTAGAACAAATGCCATCGGGAGCTTCACCATGTCCATCCGCCGTTATGCGCTCGCCGCCCTGGCCAGTGCCGTTTTTGCCGGTTCCGCCATCGCCAAGGATTACGAACTGCTGAACGTGTCATACGACCCCACCCGTGAGCTGTACCAGCAATACAACGCCGAGTTCATCCAGCATTGGCAGCAGGCCCACCCGGGCGACACGGTGAAGATCCAGCAATCCCACGGCGGCTCGGGCAAGCAGGGCCGGGCGGTGATCGACGGTCTGCGTGCTGACGTGGTGACCCTTGCGCTGGCCGGTGATATCGACGAAATCGCCAAGCTGGGCAAGACCTTGCCGGAGAACTGGCAAACCCGCCTGCCGGACGCCAGCACCCCCTATACCTCGACCATCGTGTTCCTGGTGCGCAAGGGCAACCCGAAAGGCATCAAGGACTGGGGCGACCTGATCAAGAACGACGTGTCGGTGATTACCCCCAACCCGAAAACATCTGGCGGCGCACGCTGGAACTTCCTTGCCGCCTGGGCTTACGGCCTGAAGGCCGGCGGCAGTGAAGACAAGGCCAAGGCCTATGTGCAGGAGCTGTTCAAGCGCGTACCGGTGCTGGATACCGGCGCGCGCGGCTCTACAATCACCTTCGTCAACAACGGCCAGGGCGATGTGTTGTTGGCCTGGGAAAACGAAGCGTTCCTGGCGCTGAAGGAAGACGGCGGTGCCGACAAGTTCGAGATCGTCGTGCCGTCGCTGTCGATTCTTGCCGAGCCGCCGGTGGCGGTGGTGGACAAGAACGCCGAGAAGAAAGGCAATACCGCGATTGCCACCGAATACCTCAAGCACCTGTACAGCCCGGCCGGGCAGAAAATTGCCGCCGAGAACTTCTACCGCCCGCGTGATGAAAAGGTCGCTGCCGAGTTTGGCAAGCAGTTCCCGAAACTGGACCTGGTGACCATCGACAAGGACTTTGGTGGCTGGAAGACTGCACAACCGAAATTCTTCAATGATGGCGGTGTGTTCGACCAGATCTATCAGGCACAGTAACCGGCCAGGGAAAAGCGGGGCCGCGACGCGGCCCATCGCCGGCAAGCCAGCTCCCACAGGGATCGCGCAGCCTTCAGGCCTGTGGTAATCCTGTGGGAGCTGGCTTGCCGGCGATGGGCTGCAAGACAGCCCCAAAGATTCAGAAGCCTGCGCCGGCCCCGGATCGATACTTGGCCATGTGCATTCAAAGGGATACCTATGTCACGTCGCATTTCCCCCGTCATACCCGGCTTCGGGCTGACGCTGGGCTACACCTTGGTGTACCTCAGCCTGATCGTGCTGATACCGCTGGCGGCCATGTTCATCCATGCCTCGCAGCTGACCTTCGAGCAGTTCTGGAACATCATCAGTGCGCCGCGGGTAATCGCCGCGCTCAAACTGAGTTTCGGCACTGCCCTGTTCGCGGCCATCATCAATGGTGTGATTGGCACCCTGCTGGCCTGGGTGCTGGTGCGCTACACCTTCCCGGGGCGCAAGGTCATCGATGCGATGATCGACCTGCCGTTCGCGCTGCCCACGGCCGTTGCCGGTATCGCCCTGACCGCGCTTTACGCCCCCCAGGGCTGGGTCGGTCAGTTCGCCACCGACCTGGGCTTCAAGATCGCCTACACCCCACTGGGCATCACCCTGGCGCTGACGTTCGTCACCCTGCCGTTCGTGGTGCGCACCGTGCAGCCGGTTCTGGCCGACATTCCGCGTGAAGTGGAAGAGGCTGCGGCCTGCCTGGGTGCCAAGCCGCTGCAGGTGTTCCG
>NZ_BCBD01000226.1:0-6541 GCF_001320345.1 Pseudomonas sp. NBRC 111127
TTGCGCGATCTGCCGTTGCGACTCCAGGTAGAAGGCCTTGTGCAACCCCCACATCATGCACAGCAAGATCAACGAGAAGGGCAGCGAGGTCAGTACCACCGCCGACTTCAGCGAATCGATGCTGCCCGCGAACAGCAGCGCACTGGTGACCAGCGCGGTCATCGCGCCCCAGAAAATGCGCAGCCAGTTCGGCCCGTCCTCATCGGCATCCCCACCGGTGGCCGACAAGGTCGACAGCACCACGGTGCCAGAGTCGGCCGAGGTGACGAAGAACACGAAACTGATGAACACCGTGGTGGCGATCACCACCTTGCTCCAGGGGTAGGTTTCCAGCAGCAGGTACAGGCTCATGGAGGGGTCGTCCAAAGCCGACTGGCCCAGCGCGGTCATGCCGTGGTTGATGACCTGGTCCAGGGCACTGTTGCCGAAGATCGACATCCACGCCAGGGTGAAGCCCAGCGGGATCAGCAGCACGCCAAAGACGAACTCGCGGATGGTACGGCCGCGGGAAATGCGCGCAATGAACAAGCCCACGAACGGCGCCCAGGCAATCCACCAGGCCCAGTAGAACACTGTCCAGCCACCCAGCCAGTCGCGGTTCTCACCGTAGGCATACACGTCGAAGCTCTTGCGCGGCAAGGCGCCCAGGTAATCGCCAAGGTTCTGGATGAGGGTGTTGAACAGGTGCTGGGTAGGCCCGGCGAACAGCACGAACAGCAGCAATGCGCAGGCCAGGAACAGGTTGATGTCGCTCATTACCCGCACGCCCTTCTCTACCCCGGCAACGGCTACGGCCACTGCCGCGCCCATCATCAGGGTGATGAGGATCACCTGCACCCACTGGCTGTGGCTGATGCCGAACAGGTAATCCAGGCCGGCGTTCAGGTGCAGCACGCCAAAGCCCATGTCGGCGCCCAGGCCGAACACGGTGGCGATGATGCCGAAGCCGTCCACCGCATAACCGATCGGCCCGTTGATGCGCTTGCCGATCAGCGGGTACAGCGCCGAACGCAGCGCCAGCGGCAGGTTATGGCGGTAGGCGAAGTAGGCCAGCGCCATGCCGACGAAGGCGAACACGCCCCAACCATGCAACCCCCAGTGCAGGAACAGGATCTGCATGGCCTGGCGCCCGGCCTCGGCAGTGCCCGCTTCGCCCTGGGGCGGCTGCAGCATATGGGTCAGCGGTTCGGACACACAGAAGAAGAACAACGTAATGCTGATGCCAGCCGCAAACAGCATGCCGGCCCATGACAGGTAACTGAACTCGGGCTCGTCGTGGTCGGCACCGAGCTTGATCTTGCCGTAGCCGGACAAGGCGGTGACCACCACGAAGACCAGGTACAGCGTCATTGCCAACATGTAGTACCAGCCGACCGTATTGGCCGCCCAGTTCTGCGCCGCCAGCAACCAGTCGCCTGCGGTTTGCGGGTTGGAGATGACCACCAGGCCGAAGATAAGGATGAAGCTTGCCGCAAAGTAGAACACCGGCGGGTTCATGCGGATCTTGCTGTTGGAAAGGGATGGGGTCGGTGCACTCATGGGGCAGGCACCTCGTCAAAAGACGTGAGGTTCGGAATGAACGGGTTCAGCAAAGGAATCCTCCTGTTGAACACCGGCAGCGGACCAGCGTTTTTTCATTGAACAAGCGTTCAAGTTAAACATGGATCGGTGTTCAATGCGAATTGGGGCGCCGACTGGCGCGCTTCTGGCCCGGCCTTTTCGCGGGTGAACCCGCGCCTGGCGCGCACATCGGTCGCTCGCTGTGCGGTCCTTGTAGGAGCGCGTTTCACCTTGAAAAGTGCCGGTGCACGCCAGGCAAATTTCAGGTCAATCCTTGTCCTGGCAATCCAGCTGCAAGTTGGCCTGGGTGATGTTGCTGTCGGCTGGCACACTGCGGGTCAGCCACACGTTGCCGCCAATGGTCGAGCCTTTACCGATGGTGATGCGCCCCAGTACCGTGGCGCCGGCATAGATCACCACATCGTCTTCGACGATTGGGTGGCGGGGCAGGCCTTTGTGCAAGGTGCCCGACTCGTCGCTTGGGAAACGCTTGGCGCCAAGGGTCACAGCCTGGTAGATACGCACGCGCTCGCCGATGATCGCGGTTTCGCCGATGACCACCCCCGTACCGTGGTCGATGAAGAAACTCGGCCCGATCTGCGCGCCAGGGTGAATGTCGATACCGGTGGCTGAATGCGCCAGTTCCGAACTGATGCGCGCCAGCAGTGGCAGGCCTGCCCGGTACAGATGGTGCGCCAGGCGGTGGTGGATGATCGCCAGCACGCCGGGGTAGCACAGCAGCACCTCATCGACGCTACGGGCCGCCGGGTCGCCGTGGTAGGCAGCCAGTACATCGGTGTCGAGCAACACCCGCAGCGCTGGCAAGGCTGCCGCGAAATCCTGTACCAGCCTCAGCGCGTGAGCATCCACACCGGCCAGCTCGGCCTGGCTTTGCCGGGCGGCGTAACGCAGCTCCAGTCGGGCCTGGGCCAGCAAGGCGGTCAGGGCAGCATCAAGGGTGTGGCCCACGTAGAAATCTTCACTTTCTTCGCGCAGGTCGACCGGGCCCAGGCGCATAGGGAACAGCGCACCACAGAGTTGCTCGAGGATCTGCCGCATCGCCTCGCGCGACGGCAGCTCGCGGCCACCCTGCTCGCCGCTGCTGCGGCCATTGCGGGTGCGCCACTGTTCACGCGCGCCGCGCAGGCCGGTTACGATGCTCTGCAACTGCCAGCGCCCGGATAATGGTTGTTCGCTCACGGTTTTCTCCTGCCGTATAGGCCATCGGGTTGTTTCGCCATGCCCGCGAAAGGGCCGGGCGTGCCTGCGTGCAATCCACTCTACGGCAAATCCGCCTCTTGGAAAAAACTACGCTTTATTCCATCCTGCGCCATGTCGGGCACACCCTGCGGTGACGGCGCAGGCAACCTCGCCTACCCTCAAAGCAACCACGCTCCGATAAAGAACAAAATGGAAATAACAAAATAATTTTTTATTATTTCCGGGCCTAAACAGCCAGCTCTATAGTCGCCAACCTCTCCCTACACAACACGCGCGGGGCTCTGCCATGTCGAAGTTCGCCAAACCGCTACTCAATGCCAGCCTGGCCCTTGTGCTGGGTGCTGGTCTGCTCGGCCAGGCCTTCGCCGGCGAAGAGCTGAAAACCATTCAGGAAAAAGGCGTGATCAACGTCGGCCTCGAAGGCACCTACCCGCCGTTCAGCTTTCAGGATGAAAACGGCAAGCTGACCGGTTTTGAAGTCGAGCTCTCCGAACTGCTGGCCAAAGAGCTGGGGGTCAAGGCCAAGATCCAGCCAACCAAGTGGGACGGTATTCTCGCCGCGCTGGAGTCCAAACGGCTGGACATCGTGGTCAACCAGGTGACCATTTCGGAAGAACGCAAGAAGAAGTATGACTTCTCCGAGCCTTACACCATCTCCGGCATCCAGGCGCTGATTCTCAAGAAGAAGGCCGAGCAGCTGAATATCAATGGTGCACAGGATCTGGCCGGCAAAAAAGTCGGCGTGGGTCTGGGCACCAACTACGAACAGTGGGTGAAACAAGACGTACCGAAAGCCGAGGTGCGCACTTATGAAGACGACCCGAGCAAATTCGCCGACCTGCGCAACGGCCGCATCGACGCCATCCTGATCGACCGCCTGGCGGCGCTGGAATACGCGCAAAAAGCCAAGGACACCGAACTGGCCGGCCCTGCCTTCTCGCGCCTGGAAAGCGGCGTGGCTCTGCGCAAGGGCGAGCCTGAACTGTTGGCGGCCATCAACAAGGCCATCGACAAGCTCAAGGCTGACGGCACGCTGGCCAAGCTGTCGGAAAAATATTTCGGTGCCGATGTCACTAAATGATCGCTGAAAGCCTGCAACTCGTAGCCGACTCCGCGCCCTTCCTGCTCAAGGGCGCGGGTTACACCGTACTGCTCAGCGTGGGCGGCATGTTCTTCGGCCTGGTGCTGGGCTTTGCCCTGGCGCTGATGCGGCTGTCGAAGATATTGCCGCTCAACTGGCTGGCGCGGATCTATGTGTCGTTCTTTCGCGGCACGCCGCTGCTGGTGCAACTGTTCGTGATCTATTTCGGCATGCCGCAGATCGGGATCGAACTCGACCCCATCCCGGCCTCGCTGATTGGCCTGTCGCTGAACATGGCGGCTTACATCTGCGAAATCCTGCGCGCGGCGATTTCATCGATTGACCGTGGCCAATGGGAAGCTGCGGCCAGCATCGGCATGACCCGGGTGCAGGCCATGCGCCGGGCGATCCTGCCCCAGGCCCTGCGCACCGCCCTGCCACCGCTGGGCAACAGCTTCATTTCGCTGGTCAAGGACACCGCCCTGGCAGCCACCATCCAGGTACCCGAGCTGTTCCGCCAGGCGCAGCTGATTACTGCGCGCACCTTCGAAGTGTTCACCATGTACGTGGCGGTAGCGGTTATCTACTGGGTGCTGTGCAGCATCCTCGCGCACTTCCAGAACCGTATGGAAGCGCGGGTCAATCAGCATGACCAGGAGCATTGAGCATGATTGAAGTCAAAGGCCTGACCAAGCGGTTCAAGGGCCAGACCGTGCTCAACGGCATTGACCTGACCGTACAGCCCGGCGAGGTGGTGGCCATCATCGGCCCCAGCGGCTCGGGCAAGACCACCTTCCTGCGCTGCCTGAACCTGCTGGAAACGCCCGACGCCGGGCAGATCCAGATCGGCGCCATCAGCATCGATGCCAACCGCCCACTGGGGGGGCAGCAAAGTGCGATCCGCCGGTTGCGCCAGCAGGCCGGGTTCGTGTTCCAGAACTTCAACCTGTTCCCGCACCGCACAGCCTTGGAAAACGTGATCGAGGGGCCGGTGATCGTCAAGAAAACCCCGCGCGAACAGGCTGTCGAACTGGGCCGCCGCTTGCTGGCCAAGGTTGGCCTGGCGGGCAAGGAAGATGCCTACCCGCGGCGCCTGTCCGGTGGCCAGCAGCAGCGGGTGGCCATCGCCCGCGCCTTGGCCATGGAGCCCGAGGTGATTCTGTTCGACGAGCCGACCTCGGCGCTGGACCCGGAACTGGTGGGTGAAGTGCTGGCGACCATTCGCGGCCTGGCCGAGGAAAGGCGCACCATGGTCATCGTCACCCACGAAATGAGCTTCGCCCGGGACGTGGCTAACCGGGTGATCTTCTTCGACAAAGGCGTGATCGTGGAGCAAGGCGAGGCCAAAGCGCTGTTTGCGGCGCCGAAGGAAGAGCGTACCCGGCAGTTCTTGCGCAAGTTCCTTGGGACTGCTGCTTCCGAGTAGGCCTGCTCTGGGCCCTTCGCGGGCTCGCCCGATCCCACAGGGTTAACGCTGTGGGAGCGGGTTCATCCGCGAAGAGGTCGGCGTAGCCGCGGAAATCTCTCCTTCTATATATATTCCAAAGAGTTAGTTCATTAAATTTTTATAAAGCATTAGGGTATATCAACCGGACCACCGGACCAGCACACGTTCGCCGCGACCAGCTGTAGCGGCTTTACTTTTCGCGAGGTCAGGAATGGTCAGCATCACAATTTCCCCAGTGCGTAACGCCAGGGCATTGAGTACAGCCAAGGAGCGGTACTGATGTCCAGCCAACCCAACAGCCTATTACACAGCGATCTCGACAGCGCTCCCCCGTTGCTGCCAGCCAAGGTGTTGCGCAACGACGCCGAAGCCTTGCAAGCGGCACGCGAAATGGCCGAGGTCGCCCGCGAGCATGCCGCCCGCCGCGACCAGCAACGCAAGCTGCCATGGGCCGAGGTCGAGCTGTTCACCCGCAGCGGGCTGGGTAGCATCAGCGTACCCAAGGCCCACGGTGGCCCCGATGTTTCGTTCGCCACCATCGCCGAAGTGTTCCGCCTGATCAGCGCCGCCGACCCGGCCCTGGGGCAGATCCCGCAGAACCAGTTCGGCATCCTGCAATTGCTGCGCCTGACGGCAAGCGAAGCGCAACAGGCGTTTGTTTTCCGCAGCGTGCTCGAAGGCTGGCGCATCGGCAATGCTGGGCCCGAGCGCGGCACCAAGGACACCCTCACGCTCACCGCGCGTATCACCCGCAACGGCGACGGTTATCGCATCAGTGGCGAGAAGTTCTATTCCACCGGCGCCCTGTTCGCCCATTGGGTGGCGGTCAAAGCCCTGGACGACGACGGCCGTCAGCGCCTGGCGTTCGTACGTAGAGGCAGCCCGGGGTTGCGCATCGTCGATGACTGGTCCGGGTTTGGCCAGCGCACCACCGCCAGCGGCACGGTACTGCTGGACCAGGTGCCGGTGGAGGCGGCGCTGGTGATCGACAACTGGCGCCAGCGCGATATACCCAATACCCAGGGCGCGGTCTCGCAGTTGATCCAGGCAGCAATCGATGCAGGTATCGCTGAAGCGGCCATCGAAGATGCGATCAAGTTCGTTCGCGAGAAGTCGCGGCCTTGGGTCGACGCCAATGTCGAGCGCGCCAGCGACGATCCTTACGTGATCGCTGACGTCGGTCGCCTGAAGCTTGAACTGCATGCGGCGCAAGCGTTGCTGCGCAAGGCCGC
>NZ_BCBD01000227.1:0-6439 GCF_001320345.1 Pseudomonas sp. NBRC 111127
CGACAACGACCCGGTCGCCGAGTACCGCCTGGAGCGCTATGGCTTTGGCCTGAACGTGGGCCGGCAGATCGGCAACAGCGGCGAAGTGCGCCTGGGGGTTGGCAAGGCCTGGGGCGAGGCCGAGGTGCGCATTGGCGACCAGGACTTGCCCAAGGTCAGTTTCAACGAAGGCTTCTACGAGCTGAAGTACTCGTTCGACACCCTCGACAACGTGTATTTCCCACATCATGGCGAAGACATCGGCCTGACCTTGCGCAAGTACGACAAGTCGCTGGATTCCGACCAGGATTACCGGCAATGGCTGTTCAACCTCGACAAGGCCATCAGCAGCGGCCCGAATACCTTCGTGCTGGGCGGCCGCTACGGGCGCACGCTGGATGCCACCGAAGTGGTGACCTCCAGCTTCGTGCTGGGCGGGGCGCGGGAGCTGTCGGGCTTCCGCCAGGACTCGGTGTCGGGCCAGAACATGAGCCTGATGCGGGTGGTCTACTACCGCCGGCTGACGCCACGGGCGTATGTGCCGCTGGATTTCCCGTTGTACATCGGCGGTTCGCTGGAGCGCGGGCGGGCGTGGAACAACGACAATGCGTTCGACAGTGGCTACATCAATGCGGCGAGTATTTTCCTCGGGCTGGAAACGCCGCTGGGGCCGTTGAATTTCACCTATGGCACCAACAGTGCGCATGAGCAGGCGGTGTACCTGAACCTGGGGCATACCTTCTAGGCAGCACGTACAGGGCCCGGGCGGCGGGCCCGCCACGCCGAGCGGGCGGGCCGGCGAAAGGCTGCAGGGCAGCCCCTGCCTCAGGATTTTTCCAGGTTGCCCAGAATCTTGGCATGCACCCGCATGCACACCTGCAGGTCGGCTTCATCCACCCCGCTGAACAGTTCGATGCGCAACTGGTTGGCGATGGTCTCGATCTGTTCGATCAGCGGCTTGGCCGGCGGGCACAACACGATCTTCTTCGCCCGCCGGTCTTCCAGCACCGCCTGGCGCCGTACAAGCCCCTGGGCCTCCAGGCTATCGAGCAGACGCGCCAGGGTCGGGCCTTCGACACCCACACTCTGGGCCAGCTCACGCTGGGTCGGGGCGTCTTCGAAGCGGGCCAGATGCAGCAACACCAGCCAGCGCGCCTGCGACAGATTGAGCCCGGCCAGGCGGCGATCCAGTTCGGCACGCCAACCCCGGGACATCTGGGCCAGTTGCATGCCGAAGCGGTGTTGGTTGTCGGTTAGAGGCATAGGTAACTCATCGAGTAGATCTAATTATTAGGCAGCTAACCATGCCCCGCCCCATGAGGCAAGGCTCGGCCAGGGTGACGTGGGCGAAAATCGTCAAAAAGCATGACAAAGGTCAGCAGATGGCGCATGAGCCTGCGAACAGGCGCAGGCCTACAGCTCGAACTCGGCTGCCAGTGCCGCGCGTACGCAATACAGCACCCCTTCCGGCACTCGCCCGGTAAACAGCGGGGCAATGGTCGCAACCGGCGGCAGCTCGCCCTCGCCATCGAGGAAGGCGTCCTGCACCTCCATCAGCAGGTCTTCTGGCAAGTCCAGCGCCTGGTCCAGGCTCAGCTCCTGGCGCCCCAAGGCCTCGGCCAGCAAGCTGTACACATTCTTTTCGCTGCAGTTGAGCTGCCCGGCGATTTGCGCTGGGGTCATGCCGGCGCGGGCCAGGCTGACCAGCTCATGGCGCAGGTCGAGCACCACCTTCGGCGCCTCGCGGGTGCCGCCGTTGTCGTTCAGTACCTCAAGAAACGCCTGGCCATAGCGTTCCAGCTTGCGCGCGCCCACGCCGCTGACCTGGGCCATGTCGCTGAGGCTGACCGGCTGGCTGCGCAACATTTCCAGCAACGTTGAGTCGGGGAAGATGACGTACGGCGGTACGCTGTGTTCCTCGGCCAGCTTGCGCCGCAAGGTGCGCAATGCCTCCCACAATTCCCGCTCTTCGGCCCGCACCAGTTGGCTGGCCGGGCTGCCGCCACTGGACGACGAGCTTTTGGCAGTGATCTGCGGCTTGAGGTCACGGCGCAGTTGCAAGGTGACTTCGCCACGCAACAGTGGCCGGCAGCTGTCGGACAAGCGCAGGCCGCCGTAGCCCTCCAGGTCGATGTCGACCAGCCCGCGCGCCACCAGTTGGCGGAACAGCGAACGCCATTCGGCTTCGGCCAGGCCTTTGCCCACGCCGAAAACCGACAGCTTTTCATGGCCGAAATTGCGCACCTTTTCGGTGTCCTTGCCCAGCAACACGTCGACCAGGTGGCCCACACCATAGCGCTGGCCGGTGCGAAACACCGCCGACAGGGCCTGGCGCGCCGGCTCGGTAGCATCCCAGGTCTGGACGTTGTCGACGCAGTTGTCACAGTGCCCGCACGGCTGCTCGAGAATTTCATCGAAGTAGGCCAGCAGCGACTGGCGGCGGCAGCGGGTTTCTTCGCACAGCGCCAGCATGGCATCGAGCTTGTGCTGCTCGATGCGTTTGTGGCGTTCGTCCCCTTCGGAGTTCTGCAGCATCTGCTTGAGCATGACCATGTCCTGCAGGCCATAAGCCATCCAGGCATCGGACGGCAGGCCGTCTCGTCCGGCACGGCCGGTTTCCTGGTAGTAGGCCTCAAGCGACTTGGGCAGGTCGAGGTGGGCCACGAAGCGTACGTTGGGTTTGTCGATACCCATGCCGAACGCGATGGTGGCGACCATGATCAGCCCCTCTTCGTTGAGGAAGCGGTGCTGGTTGGCGGCGCGGGTTTCGGCCGCCAGGCCGGCATGGTATGGCAGCGCCGGGAAGCCCTGCTGGCAAAGGAAGGCGGCGGTTTCGTCGACCTTCTTGCGCGACAGGCAATAAACGATGCCGGCGTTGCCGCGGCGCTCGGCAAGGAACGCCATCAATTGCTTGCGCGGCGCTTCCTTGGGCACGATGCGGTAGAAGATGTTCGGCCGGTCGAAGCTCGACAGGAAGCGCTCTGCGCCCTGCAAGTGCAGGCGCTGAACGATTTCTTCGCGGGTACGCATGTCGGCGGTGGCGGTAAGGGCAATGCGCGGAACATGCGGGAACAGTTCGGCCAACTGGCCCAGTTGCAGGTATTCGGGGCGGAAGTCATGGCCCCATTGCGAAACGCAGTGGGCTTCGTCGATGGCGAACAGCGAGATATCCAGGTCGCGCAGGAAATCGAGCATGCGCGGTTGCACCAGGCGTTCGGGTGCCAGGTACAGCATTTTCACTTCGCCACGGCGCAGGCGCCCGGCCAGGTCCCGCTGCTGCTCGGCCGTGAGCGTGGAGTTCAGGGCGGCTGCGGCTACGCCCAGCTCGTCAAGCGTGGCGACCTGGTCGTCCATCAGCGCGATCAGCGGCGAGACCACCACGGTCAGGCCTGGGCGCAGCAGGCCCGGCACCTGGAAACACAACGACTTGCCGCCGCCAGTCGGCATCAGCACCAGGGCGTCGCCACCATTGGCCACGCATTCGATGATCGCTGCCTGGCGCCCTCGGAAACTGTCGTAGCCAAAGATGTCCTTGAGAACGCGCTGAGCCTGTTCGAGCATGTGCAACTCCAAATCGCCGTACCACCCTGCACACAGGCTGGACGAAAAACCCGCCCCGCACACGCCAAATGCGTAAGCGGTTTTTGCCAGGCCGCCGGTAAAACCGCGCCTGGATGAAAATCGCGGAGTATACCGCAGCACCGCCCCGCGCAGGGCACCACCGCGATAGACGTTCCTTTGCCCCGCTGCCGCCGCAAGGTGCTAGAATTCGTTATCGTTTATTCCCCAAGGTAGCCCTGTAATGTCCTTCGCCGAGCAACTGACCCGCCTGCAAGCCTTCCTCGACGCCGACGAGCTGCACGAAGAAGCGCTGGACTATGTCGCCGCCCACGGCTACCTCACCGCGCTGTCGATCAACGCCGAAGACGTGCCCGAGCGCGAGTGGATCGACGCCCTGTTCGCCGAAGAGCCGCACTACAGCAGCGAAGCCCAGCGCACCGAAATCGAGGCGACCCTGGTGGCACTCAAGGCCCACATTGCTCGTCAGCTGGCCAGCGACGATGAATTCGAACTGCCCTGCGACCTCGACCTGACTGACGAGCCGGACGATTCCGACCTGCGCGGCTGGTGCATCGGTTTCATGGAAGGCGTGTTCCTGCGCGAAGAGGCCTGGTTCGAGAACGCAGAAGAGGAAGTCAGCGAAATGTTGCTGCCAATCATGGTGGGTTCGGGCCTGTTCGACGAGCAGCCGGAGTTCGCCGACATCGCCAGCAACGCCAACCTGCAGGACGACATGATCGTGCAAATTCCCGAAGCGCTGACGGCACTGTTCCTGCTGCTGCACGCACCTGACGAAAAGCCGGCGCTGCTCAAGCCACGCCACCACTAAGCCAGCTGTGCGCTACCTGCTGCTGGCCATCGGCTGGCTCAGCGTCGCACTGGGGGTGTTGGGGATATTCCTGCCGGTATTGCCTACCACCCCGTTTCTTCTGTTGGCGGCCGCCTGCTTCGCTCGCAGCTCGCCACGCTTTCACCACTGGCTGGTCCACCACCCCAAACTGGGGCCGTGGATTCGCGACTACCTCAGTGGTGAAGGCATTCCCCTCAAAGGCAAGGTCTACGCCATTGGCCTGATGTGGGCCAGCATCGGGCTGTCCTGCTACCTGGTGCCGTTGTTCTGGGCCCGCGCCTTCATGTTGACCAGCGCCGTGCTGGTAAGCCTGTACATCCTCAAGCAAAAAACCCTGCACAGGCCAAAGTGACAATAATTTGTCGCCAAATATCACTTTCGCCTAACCCGCCCAGTATTTAGCCAAATTCGTTCTGGAACCGCCTGAAGGCCTTGAGAATATTGGCTTTACCGATATTTGACACGCAACCTGATGGCTACAAAAAAAGCCTCTGTTAGACATTTCAGGTATTTAATTTCATTTTGATATGAATAAATCTTCTTATCTATCGCGATGAATGTACTTAGCTGTCAGGTTAAAAACCTGCAACACTATACGCAATAAATAATCGTCATTTTTTTGGCGAGCAGCAGGACCAAATTCAAGATCAGGGAGATGTACCATGCGCGTTTTGAACCCCATCACCACCGCATTACTGTTGGCCCTGGCGAGTGCCAACGTGCAGGCGATGTCGATCACCGAAGCCGTCCAAAGCGCCGTGGACTATCACCCACAGGTCAGCTCCAACCGTAACAGCAAGCTGTCGGCCGATGAGGACGTGAAATTCGCGCGTGGTGGCTACTTCCCTACCGTTGACCTGGTCGCGGGCTACGGCCGCCAGCGTTCGGACAACACCACAACCCGTGCCGCGGGTAACCACAACAAAGAAACCCTGAACTACACCCAGTCCGAGCTGCGCCTGCGGCAGATGATCTTCGACGGCTTCAACACCGCGAACGAAGTGGGCCGGACCGAAGCGGTTTCCACCTCGCGTGCCTACTACACCCAGGCGGTTGCGCAGGATGTCGCCCTGCGTGCGATCGAGGTGTACCTGGAGGTACTCAAGCGCCGTGAACTGGTGGCCCTGGCCAGGAACAACCTGCAAGCCCACCTGCGGGTCAACGACCAGATCGGCCTGCGTAACGAGCGTGGCGTTGGCAGCACGGCCGACCTTGACCAGTCCCGCGCCCGCCGCGCCCTGGCAGAAAACAACCTGGACACTGCCGAAGTGGACCTGGCCGACGCCGAGGCCAACTTCTTCAGCGTGATCGGGCGCATGCCAGACGAGCTGGAAAGCCCGCCCACCATCAAGGCCGAGGTGCCTGCCACGCTTGAAGAGGCCCGTGATGGCATGCGCCAGAACAACCCCTACATCAAGTCGGCCCAGGCTGATGTAAATGCGGCCGAGCAGCAGTACGAGGTTGGCAAGTCGACCTTCTACCCACGCTTCGACGCCATTCTGGCCACCGGTGCCAACAACAACACCGGCGGCGAGAAAGGCCACAACAACAACGACTGGCAAGCCGGCGTGGAGATGAACTACAACCTGTTCCGCGGCGGCAGTGACAAGGCTCGCCTGCAATCCGACGCGCACAAGATCAACCAGGCCCTGGACATCCGCAACAACGCCCTGCGCGAGCTGACCGAAAACCTGAGCCTGGCGTGGAACGCCATGAACAACGCCAGCAAGCAGCTGCCGACCGCGCGTGAATACGCCGAAACCACCAAGCGCGTGCGCGCCGCCTACCAGGACCAGTTCGGCCTGGGCCAACGCACCCTGCTGGACGTGCTCGACAGTGAAAACGAACTGTACAACGCCGACCGTCGCTACACCGAAGTGCGCTACACCGAGGAGTACTCGCGCTACCGGGTGTTGGCGACCATGGGTGAATTGCTCAGCAAGCAGCGTATTTCGCTGCCGCCAGAGGCGCTGGCCGCGACCGAAGTCCGTACCGAGGCACGCTTGCCCGAGATGCGTTGATCGGGCTTGAGATTGCTGGGGCCGCTGT
>NZ_BCBD01000228.1:0-6401 GCF_001320345.1 Pseudomonas sp. NBRC 111127
GTGGCTTCCGCATCGAGCTGGGCGAGATCCAGGCGCGGCTGCAGGCGCTGCCCCAGGTGCGTGAGGCCGTGGTGCTGGCCCAGGAGGGGCCGAGCGGTACCCAGCTGGTCGGTTACCTGGTGGCCGGGCAAGCGGTGGCCGACCAGGCGGTCTGGCGTGAGGCGGTCAAGGCCGCGCTGCGCGAGGACCTGCCGGAGTACATGGTGCCGGCGCACCTGCTGCTGCTCGAGCGCGTGCCGCTGACCGCCAACGGCAAGCTCGACCGCCGCGCCTTGCCGGCGGCGGATGCCAGCCTGCTGCAACAGGCCTATGTAGCCCCGCAAAGCGAAATGGAACAGCGCATTGCTGCTGTCTGGGCCGAGGTGCTGCGTCTGGAGCGGGTCGGCTTGAGCGACAACTTCTTCGAGCTGGGTGGCGACTCGATCATTTCCATCCAGGTGGTCAGCCGTGCCCGTCAGGCCGGTATTCATTTCACCCCCAAGCAGCTGTTCCAGCACCAGACCGTGCAGGGCCTGGCCCGTGTGGCGCGCGAGGGCGGCGCGGCGCCGCGTATCGACCAGGGCGCGGTGCAGGGCGGCATGCCGCTGCTGCCGGTACAGCAGTGGTTCTTCGGCGAAGTGACCGACCAGGCGCACCACTGGAACCAGTCAGTGCTGCTGCGTCCCACTCGGGTCTTGCAGGCGGCGACCGTCGAGGCAGCCTTGCAGGCTCTGCTGGTGCAGCACGATGCGTTGCGCCTGCGCTTTACCCGCGAGCAGGGGCAGTGGCAGGCCAGTCACGGTCAGCCTGGCCAGGCCAAGGACCTGCTCTGGCAGCGGCAGGCCGCCGACCAGGACGCGCTGCTGGCACTGTGTGAAGCGGCGCAACGCAGCCTGAGCCTGGAAGGGCCGCTGCTGCGTGCTGTGCTGGTCGGCATGGGCGACGGCAGCCAACGCTTGCTGCTGGTGATCCACCACCTGGTCATCGACGGCGTGTCCTGGCGCGTGCTGTTCGAGGACCTGCAACAGGCCTGCGCGCAACTGGATGCGCAGCAGCCTGTGCGGCTGCCGGCAAAAACCAGTGCCTACAAGGCCTGGGCCGAGCGGTTGGGGGAGCACGCCCGTAGTGACGCGGTGGCGCGCGAGCTGGCCTGGTGGCAAGGCCAGCTGGCCGATGCTCCGCAGGGCCTGCCGTGCGCCAATCCGGCCGGGGGCCAGCAGAACCGCCATGCCCGCAGCCTGCATACGCGGCTGGACAGCGAGCTCACCCGGCAGTTGCTGCAGCAGGCCCCGGCGGCTTACCGCACCCAGGTCAACGACCTGCTGCTGACCGCGCTGGCCCGGGTGGTGTGCCGCTGGAGCGCGCAGCACACCGCGCTGATCCAACTTGAAGGGCATGGCCGCGAAGACCTGTTCGACGACATCGACCTGACTCGCACCGTCGGCTGGTTCACTACCTTGTTCCCGCTGGCCCTCACGCCTGCGCAGGACCTGGCAGGCTCGATCAAGGCGGTCAAGGAGCAACTGCGCGCCGTCCCCGCCAAGGGCATCGGCTACGGCATGCTCCGCCACCTGGGCGATGCGGCGGTGCAGGCCGGTCTTGCCGCGTTGCCGGTGCCGCGTATCACCTTCAACTATCTGGGGCAGTTCGATGGCAGTTTCGACGCCGAGCAGGGTGCACTGTTCGTCCCGGTCGGCGAGCCGCGCGGCGAGGAGCAGAGCCCGGCGGCGCCGCTGGGCAACTGGCTGACGCTCAATGGGCAGGTCTACGGTGGTGAACTGACCGTCGCCTGGACCTACAGCCACGAGATGTTCTCTGCGGCCACGGTCCAGGCCTTGGCCGATGACTACGCTGCCGAGCTGAAGGCGCTCATCGCCCATTGCTGCGACCCGCACCATGCCGGTGTCACGCCCTCGGACTTCCCGCTGGCACGCCTGGATCAGGCGCACCTCGACCAGTTGCTGGACGATCCGCGCGCGGTCGAGGATGTCTATCCGTTGTCGCCGATGCAACAGGGCATGCTGTTCCATAGCCTGTATGGCCAGGGCAACGGCGACTATATCAACCAGATGCGGGTGACCGTGGAAGGCTTGCAGGTCGAGCGTTTCCGTGCAGCCTGGCAGGCGTCGGCCGATGCCCAGCCGATCCTGCGCAGTCGCTTCGCCTGGGAAGGTGACATCGGCCAGCCGCTGCAGATCGTCCAGCGCCAGGTCCAGGTGCCGTTCGACTACCTCGACTGGCATGCCGAGGCCGAGCCTGGCGCACGCCTGGACGCCCTGGCCGAGGCCGAGCACGCACGTGGTTTCGACCTGCGTGAGGCGCCGTTGCTGCGTATGACCGTGGTGCGCACCAGCGAGCAATGCTTCGAGCTGATCTACACCAACCATCACATTCTCATGGACGGCTGGAGCAACTCCCAGTTGATGGGGGAAGTGCTGCAGCGTTATGCCGGCCAGGCACCGGCCCAGGCCGGGCGTTACCGCGACTACATCGACTGGTTGCAGCGCCAGGATCCGGCGGTCAGCGAAGCGTTCTGGCGCGAGCGCCTGGCCGAGCTGGAGGCGCCCACACGTTTGGCCCAGGGCCTGCAAGCCGAGCCTGGCAGCGGGTACGCCAGCCATGTGCGGCTGGTCGACGCCGAGCGCACGCAGCGCCTGGAAGCCTTCGCCCGCCAGCAGAAGGTCACTGTCAACACCCTGCTGCAAGCAGCCTGGCTACTGCTGCTGCAGCGCTACAGCGGGCAGGCCACGGTGGCCTTCGGCGCCACTGTGGCGGGCCGGCCGCTGGAGCTGCCGGGTATCGAGCAGCAGATCGGTCTGTTCATCAATACCCTGCCGGTGATCGCCACCCCACGGCCGGCCCAGTCCGTGGCCGACTGGCTGCAGGCAGTGCAGGCGCTCAACCTTGGCTTGCGTGAGCATGAGCACACGCCCTTGTTCGATATCCAGCGCTGGGCCGGGCAGGGCGGTGACGCGCTGTTCGACAGCCTGCTGGTGTTCGAGAACTACCCGGTGGCCGAGGCCCTGGAGCGTGGCGCGCCACAGGAGTTGCGCTTCGGCAGCGTCGACAGTCGCGAGCAGACCAACTACCCGCTGACCCTGGGCGTGAACCTGGGCGGTACCCTGGAGCTGCACTACAGCTTCATGCGGGCCCATTTCGATGAGGCGGCCATTGTCCGCCTGGACCAGCAACTGGTCGGCCTGATGGAGCAGTTCAGCCAGGCGCCCGCTGCGGCCTTGGGCAACCTGAGCCTGCTCGATAGCCAGGCCCGGCAGGCTCTGGCCGTGGCCAACGCGCCGCAGCCATGGCAGGACGGCTTGCTGGTGCACCAACGCATCGCGGCCCAGGCCGCGCGCCGGCCTCAGGCTCCAGCGGTACTGTTCGGTGACCAGGTGCTGGACTTCGCCAGCCTGGAGCGTCAGGCCAACCAACTGGCCCATCGCCTGGTCGCCGAAGGCGTAGGCGCCGAGATCCGCGTCGGCGTGGCCTTGCCCCGTGGGCCGCAGGTGATCGTGGCCTTGCTCGCCGTGCTCAAGGCCGGTGGCGCCTATGTGCCGCTGGACGCCAGCTATCCGGCCGAGCGCCTGGCCTACCTGATGCAGGACTCTGGTATCGCCCTGTTGCTCAGCGACTCGACCTTGCGCGGGCAGCTGCCGCTGCCGGCGGCGTTGGCTGCCCTCTATCTCGACCAGCTCGACCTGGCCGCACAGCCGACCCATGCGCCGCGAACAGTCGTGCAGCCGCAGAGCCTGGCCTATGTGATCTACACCTCCGGTTCCACCGGCAAGCCCAAGGGGGTGTGCGTCGAGCACGGCCCGCTGGCGATGCACTGCGAAGCCATCGGCCGGCGCTATGCCATGGTCGAGGACGATTGCGAGCTGCACTTCATGTCGTTTGCCTTCGACGGCGCTCATGAGCGCTGGCTCACCGCGTTGACCCACGGCAGCCGCCTGCTGGTGCGGGATGACAGCCTCTGGGAGCCAGGCCAGACCTGCGCGCGCATGCGTGAGCACGGCGTGACCGTGGCGGCGTTCCCGCCAGCGTACCTGTTGCAGATGGCCGAGCACGTCGAGCTGCATGGCCAGGCGCCGAAGGCGCGCATTTACTGCTTCGGCGGCGACGCGGTGCCGCGTGACAGCTACCAGCGCGTGCATGCCGCCCTGGCGCCGGAGCACATCATCAATGGCTACGGCCCGACCGAGACGGTGGTGACCCCGCTGATCTGGAAAGCCGACCGCGCGACCGACTGCGGCGCTGCCTACGCACCGATCGGCACGCGTATCGGCGACCGTCGCACCTACGTGCTGGCCGCCGACCTGAGCGTGCTGCCAGCCGGCCTGCAGGGTGAGCTGTACCTTGGTGGCCACGGGCTGGCCCGTGGCTACCTGGACCGGCCGGGCATGACCGCCGAGCGCTTCGTGCCCGACCCGCACGGCGAGCCGGGCGCGCGCCTGTACCGCAGTGGCGACCTGGTACGCGAGCGCCGCGATGGCGTGTTCGACTACCAGGGGCGCGTGGACAACCAGGTGAAAATCCGCGGTTTCCGCGTTGAATTGGGCGAAGTCGAGGCCCGCCTGCTGGCCCAGGCGGGTGTGCGCGATGCCGCCGTGGTCGCCCGGCCAGGCCCGAGCGGCCAGCAGTTGGTCGGTTATGTGGTGGCGTCGCAGCCAGGTCAGGCTGATGCCGCGTGGTGCGACGCGCTCAGGGCGAGCCTGCGCGACGTGCTGCCGGACTATATGGTTCCGGCGCATGTCCTGGCGCTTGCCAGCATGCCGCTGACCCCCAACGGCAAGCTTGACCGCAAGGCGCTGCCCCAGCCTGAGGCCGGTCAGTCCCGACAGGATCACCAGCCACCGCGTACCGCGCTGGAGCAGACGGTGGCGGCGATCTGGGCCGATGTGCTCAAGCTGCCGCAGGTGGGCTTGCACGATCACTTCTTCGAGCTGGGTGGTCATTCGTTGCTGGCCACCCAGGTCGTCGCCCGGGTGCGTCACGCTTTGCAGGTCGAGGTGGCGCTGCGCACCTTGTTCGAGCATGGCACCCTGCAAGCGTTCTGCGCCCAGCTGTCTGAGTCTGCCAACGCAGCGGTTCCCGCCATCGGCCTGGCCGATCGCTCGCGGGCGCTGGCCTTGTCCTATGCCCAGGAGCGTCAGTGGTTCCTCTGGCAGCTGGCCCCGGACAGCGCCGCCTACCATATTCCGGTGGCCCTGCGCCTGCGCGGGGCATTGCGTGTCGAAGCCCTGCGCCGGGCGTTCGAACACCTGGTGGCGCGGCACGAGAGCCTGCGCACGGTGTTCGTGCATGCACAGGGGCGTACCGAGCAGGTGATACAGGCGCCGTATGCCTTCGAGCTGCCGCTAGAGGTGCTGGCCGATGCCAGCGATGCCGCGCTGCTGCCGCGGGTGGAACAGGAGGTCGCACGGCCGTTCGACCTCGCGCAGGGCCCGCTGCTGCGCGCCTGCCTGTTGCGCCAGGGCCGCGATGAACATGTGCTGGTGCTGGTGATGCATCACATCGTCAGCGATGGTGTGTCGATGCAGGTCATGGTCGACGAACTGGTGGCCCTGTACGACGCCTTTGACCAAGGGCAGGCACCGAGCCTTGCGCCGCTGCCGATCCAGTACGCTGACTATGCCGCCTGGCAGCGTCAGTGGATGGACGCTGGTGAGCGTGAGCGGCAGCTGACCTATTGGGTCGAACGCCTGGGTGGCACCCAGCCTGTGCTCGAACTGCCGCTGGATCACCCGCGCCCGGCGATGCGCAGCCAAGCCGGTGCCAGTTTGACGCTGGCCCTGCCCGGTGAGCTGCAGCAGGCGTTGCGCGCGCTGGCCAGGCAACAGGGGGTGACGCTGTTCATGCTGTTGCTGGCGGCTTACCAGACGTTGCTGCACCGCTACAGCGGCCAGTCCGACATCCGTGTCGGTGTGCCGATCGCCAACCGCAACCATGCCCGCACCGAAGGCATGATCGGCTTCTTCGTCAACACCCAGGTGCTCAAGGCCGAGTTCGCGCCGCAGGCGACCTTTGCCGCGCTGCTGGGCCAGGTGCGCCAGGCGGCGCTGGAGGCCCAGGCCTACCAGGACCTGCCGTTCGAGCAACTGGTCGAGGCCCTGGCGCCGGAGCGCAACCTCAGCCACAGCCCGCTGTTCCAGGCACTGTTCAACTACCAGAGCGGCGCACGCCGTGGCCAGGGCGCGCAACAAGCGCATGCCTTGAGCGTCGAAGGGCTGCAATGGGATACCGGTGTCGCTCAGTTCGACCTGACCTTGGATGTGTTCGACAGCGAAGAGGGCATGCTGGCCTCGTTGGTGTATGCCACCGACCTGTTCGAGCGCTCGACCATCGAGCGGCTGTCCACCCACTTCATCAACCTGTTGCAAGGCATCGTCGAGCAACCGCACCAACCGGTGGCCGAACTGCCA
>NZ_BCBD01000229.1:0-6341 GCF_001320345.1 Pseudomonas sp. NBRC 111127
TGGATCATGCCGATGCTGATCACAGCATGGTCGTCGACACTCAGGTTGCGCGACTTGATGGTCTGGATCGCACCGATCAGGCTGTGCAACGCCATTATCGGGTCTACCGACAGTTCCGGCATCGCCCCATGGCCACCTTTGCCGGTGATGCGAATGCTGACCCGCTGCGAAGAGGCCATGGTCGGCCCGGCCTGCACCACGCACGTGCCCACCGGCAGGCCGGGCATGTTGTGCAGGGCATACACCGAATCACACGGGAAGCGTTCGAACAGCCCATCGTCGATCATCGCCCTGGCGCCGGCCAGGCCCTCTTCGTCCGGCTGGAAGATCAGGTTCAACGTGCCGTTGAACTGGCGGGTAGCCGCCAGTTGCGCTGCAGCCGCCAGCAGGATTGCGGTGTGCCCGTCATGACCGCAGGCATGCATTCGCCCGGGCACCTTGCTGGCATGGGCGAAAGCGTTCTTCTCGGTCATGGGCAAGGCGTCCATGTCGGCACGCAAACCGATACTGCGCGGGCTGTCACCCACCTTCAGCACCCCCACCACCCCGTGCCCACCCACCTGCCGATGCACCGTGTAGCCCAGCGCCTGCAGTGTGTCGGCTACCAGCGCCGCCGTTCCCGGGGTGTCGCCGCCTATCTCCGGCGCGGCGTGGATCTGCCGGCGCAGCATGACAAACGCATCGAGCGCTGCAGTTGGTTGCAACGGCTGATCACTCTGCAAAGTACCCATGTCACTCGCATCCTTTGTTTTCAGGGAAGTAGTTGAGGCAGACCAGGCTGACTGCACCACCGGCCAACAAGAAGTAGGCCGGGGCCAATGGCGTACCCAGCGCAGCGATCAGCCAGGTGGCCACCAACGGTGAGAACCCCCCAAACAGGGTTACCCCCAGGCTGTAGCTGACCGAAGTGCCGAAAGAGCGCCGCGCCTTGGGGAACCCCTCCATCATCAGGGCAAAGAACGCACCGGCGCCCATGCAGGTGGGCAGGATCAGCACCGCCACGCACATCATTGCCAGCCCCAAGTGCTGGATATGCCCGAGCAGGTAGAACACCGGCAGGGTCAGCACCACCGGCGTGGCGACCGTCCATACCAGCAGGCGCTTGCGCAGTTGGTGCTTGTCGGCGAACTTGCCCGCCAGTGGGCAGATGAGCGCCATGCAGCCGCTGCTGATGCAGGCGATCGCCATCGCGCTGCCTGGCGGGTAATGCAAGGCGGTGGTCAGGTAGGTGGGCATGTAGAACACGAACAGGTACATGCCGATGGTCGAGCTGGCCATCAGGCCAATGCCCAGGGCGATTCGCTTGAGCAGGGCGGCATCCAGCACCGGCTCGCCTGAACGCGCCGCTTCGGCGGTATGGGTTTCCGGCAACCGCGTGCGAATGTACCAGCCGACCGGGCCGATCAGCAGGCCGAAAATGAACGGGATGCGCCAACCCCAGCTTTCCAGCGCGTCCGGCTCGAGCCATTGGCTGAGCGCCAGACCGAACCCTGCCCCCACCAGGGCGGCATAGCCCTGGCTGGCCGCCTGCCAACTGACGCTCTGGCAGCGCTTGCCAACAGCGCTGGACTCCATCAGGAACACCGATGCGGTACCGATCTCGCCACCGGCCGACAGGCCCTGAATCAGCCGACCGGCCACCAGCAGCAGCGTGGCGCAGATACCGATCTGCGCATGGGTGGGGGTGAACGCGATCAATGCCGTACCCAGGGTCATCAAGCCAATCGTCAGCGACAAGGCCGCCTTGCGCCCATGCCGGTCGGCGTAACGGCCAATGACCATGGCCCCGACCGGCCGCATCAGAAAGCCGACGCCGAAGGTGGCCAGCGACATCAACAGCGAAGCCATTGCCGAATCGGACGGGAAGAAATGCTTGCCGATCAATACAGCGAAAAAGCTGTAGATCGTGAAGTCGTACATTTCCAGCGCATTGCCCAGCGAGCAGGCAATCAAGGTTTTACGCGAGGACGACGAGTGCGCACTGCAAGGCGCATCCGCCTGCAGAACTGGCGGTGCGGGTAGCGGTGTTGTCATTGTTTTTCTCCGTTGGCGAATCGCGGCGTGCAACGAATATCGGCCAATCGGGCAGTCAATACACTTGCAGTTTCGGCAATTGGTTAACCCGGGGTTAATCAGCCCAGCGCCCTGGGGTCGGCACCCCGGCAGGCATGCAACCGATGCTGCAGGCGTTGCCCGATGGCCGCAGGTCAGCCGTTGCCAAGGGCATGAGCACCGGTCATGCGCCACCGCAAAGGCGCCCATTGGCTTAACCAAACGGCATGCACTGGCCGAATAAGCAATCACACTGCAACGGGTTATTCACCGACGCTACAGCCACCCCATCATCGTGCTGGCCTGGAGTCGTGAATGAACACTCGCACTACATCGTTGCTGTTGATGATCCAAAGCGCTTGCCTGGCCGCTGAGGCACAGGCAGAGGGCTTTCCGGCACTCGCCCGGATCGCGCCTGGTTTCGGTTATTACGGGGTGGACTACGGCTTTGATGACACGCTCAAGGTCTACGGCACCGTGGACGCCTTTGCCAGTTACCACGACTCGCAGCGGCACGCGGGCTTCAGGCTGGCCGGCGGCGGTGCCTGGACCAACAAGCTTGGGCTGTATGCGCGCAAGGGGTTAAGCGCTGACAGCGCGCTGGAGCTGGTAGCCGAAGAAGGCTTCAACCTCAATGGCCAGGCACTGGAGGGCAGCTGGGACACTGTCGGCAGCCTGCGCCTGGCGGCTGTGGCCCTACGTTCGAAAAGCCTGGGTAAACTGGAGTTCGGCAAGACCTACAGCATGGGCACCCCCACCTACGCCGACCCGTTCCTGGCCACGTATGGCTCGCCCTACACCTACCTGGCCCTGCCAGCAGCCGGCAAGGGCGCCTATTACCTGGACCTGCGCCCCAAGCACACACTGGCCTACACCACCCCGAACCTCAACGGTTTCAGCCTGGGCACGGCAGTGAGCCTTGGTTTCGACGATGCCGCCAGCCAGGGACGCACCCTGCGAGGCGGTGGCGCGCGCCTGCAATACCGCAACGAGCGGGTGATGCTGCTGAGCTCCTACAACCTGTACTACAGCGACCCATGGGACGACGCTGGCAACACGCGCCAGACCGCCAACCGCTACAAGAGCCTGTCGGCGTTCTACGACTTCGGCCCGCTGGCCACCAGCCTGACCTGGCAACGCCAGGACGTGGACCAGGCCGGCAGCCCCAGCACAACGTTGATCACTGCGGGCGCAATGGTGCCGGTTGGCGAACGCGATGTGCTACGCCTGGCAATCATGCAACGCCAGGTCACCGCCAAGGACCAGGACGCCTTCGCGGCAGTGGTTGGCTACGACCACTTCGTGACCCCGCGCTGGGCCGTGTATGGTCGGGTCGGCCTGATCGCCAACCAGCCCGCTTCGGCGGTCACCTACGCAGGTACCCCGCTCGAGCAGGCGGGCGACGACCCGGTCAACGTCGCGCTAGGCATGTACTACCACTTCTGACGCCCCTGCCCGGGCTTGCCTCAGCACCCGCCCGCGCAAGCTGTGATACAGCTCCTGCGCAGGTGTGGTGAGGCTATGGCGGTCGATGCAAACCAGGTTGATCGGGTAATCCGGGATCAGCTCTTGCACCGGCATGACCACGAAGTCGCTGCCAATGCCGTACCTGAAACTCTGGTCCACCGCCAGTTGGCTGATGGTCATCAGCGCCTCGGTATTCTGCAGCAGCTTGAGCGCCATCATTACCGAGGTGCACTCCACGGTATTTTGCGGCACGGGCAGGCCGTTGGCCTCGAACAGCTGGTGAAACTGCGAAGCCTGATCGGCCAATTCGTCCAGGCTGATCCAGTGGGCGTACTGCAATGTGCGCAGCGATTTGCTGAACTGCTGCTGGTTCGACACATGGCAGATCACGCTGCCCTTGATGCTGCCAAGCGCCTCCCAGTCCAGGCTCAGGCGGCTGAGCGGCTGCTGCGAAGTGATGGCGAAGTCCAGGCTGCCATCGCGCAAACGTTGCAGGATCTGGCTAGGGCGCAGGTCGGTGATGGTGAGTTTGACCCGCGGGTATTTACGCCGGAACGCCAGGATACTTTCATCCACCCCGTCAAGCATGGCCGTGAGCGAGGTGACGCCGATCGACACCGCGCCCAGCGTGGCGTCCTGGATGCTCGCCGCTTCGATCTGCAGGCGGCGAATACTTTCGACCACCAGGTTGGCATGGCGGATCACGCGCTTGCCTTCCTCGGTCAGGGCCATGCCCTTGGGTGAACGTTGCAGCAAAGCGAAGCCCACCTCGCGCTCCAGCTCCTTGATCGAACGGCTCAGGGCAGGTTGGGTAATGTGCAGGAGCTTGGAGGCTTCGAGGATGCTACCGGCATTGTGAATGGCGACAAGCGCCCGGAGCTGGTGAAGTTTCAACCGTCTTTACCTTGTGCGCTGCTGGCGACGCTGGCCAATCGAAGAAGCGTTCGGGCCCTGGGTGCAGGCGCCAGCATGGTTGTGGGACGGGTACAGGTTCACGTCGGGCAGTCGCTCGCCAACTTTGCGCATTGCAGCATCCTGGGTCAGTGGGTGGCCGAGCGGCTATGATGCCGTAGGTCAGCCAGCCAGGTACACAACTGCCTGTACAGGCACCTGAGCGTCTACGCCACTCACAGGCGCAGGATGGCGTGCTCATGGTCGATGGCGGGCACCGGCACCTGCCCACGCCGCACGACCAGCCATTGGCGCATGCGCTCGGTGTCGAAGATCTGCCCCTCTTCCATCATCAACAGGATCAGCGACTGGGACATTCGGTAACACCCGCATTGGGAACAGCGCCGCTCCTCCCATCCAAGGGTGCATTCGACGGATTCCGCGTGCCCTGCGCAAATCAGACAACTCATGTTAGCCCCCTTTCTTGTTCTTCCGTGGAGGTGATGGAGGTAGTGCAGTAGGTGGAGACTGGACTCCCGACTGACATGGGATATTCATGCCAACTTGAAAATTCCGTACCTTTAGTCTGGAAAGTTGCGAGCAAGATCACAGGGCCAACCGCCCGCGCTCGACCGCATACACAAGCTTTCCTTCCCGTTGCCTACTCCCGACACCCCAGCATCATGAGCGGCGCTAAATCATTAGTGATTTATCTTCAATATCATTCATGTAGGGCCCCTGCCTAGAATACGGCCTGAACACGGACATCACGTCGCTCGCGCCATGGCAATAGTTGCCTGCTTGCACTACCCAACGGCACGAGCCAGGCATCAGGACACCGTACAACATGGCTTACGCACCGCAATTCACTGTGCAGCGCACCGCTTTCGACGAGCACTACCAGCCCGGCGAAAACACGCGCATCACCACCAATTTCGCCAACCTGGCGCGGGGGGAAAACCGCCAGGAAAACCTGCGCAACACCTTGCAGATGATCGACAACCGCTTCAACGCCCTGGCGCACTGGGACAATGCCTATGCAGACCGTTACAGCGTAGAGCTGGATATCATTTCGGTGGAACTGCACCTGCACAGTGAACAGCGCAGCAGCGGCCTGCCGATGATCGAGCTGTTGCAGACCCATATCGTCGACCACACCACCAACCGCCGTATCGACGGCATGGTCGGTAACAACTTTTCCTCGTACGTGCGGGACTACGACTTCAGTGTGTTGTTGCTGGAACACAACAAGGGTCGGCCAAGCTTCAGCACGCCGGACAACTTTGGCGAACTGCATGGCAAGCTGTTCAAGTGCTTCATCAACTCGGCCACCTACAAGGCGCACTTCGACAAGCCGCCGGTCATCTGCCTGAGTGTGTCGAGCAGCAGGGTTTACCACCGCACTGAAAACCAGCACCCGGTGCTGGGCGTCGAGTATCACCAGAACGACCACTCGCTGACCGACGAATACTTCAGCAGGATGGGGCTCAAGGTGCGCTACTTCATGCCGCCCGGCAGTGTGGCGCCATTGGCCTTCTACTTTGCCGGTGACCTGTTGGCCGACTACAGCAACCTGGAGCTGATCAGCACCATCAGCACCATGGAAACCTTTCAGAAGATCTACCGCCCCGAGATCTACAACGCCAATGCGGCAGCCGCAATGGCCTACCAACCGAGCCTGCAGCACCAGGACTATTCGCTTACACGCATTGTCTACGACCGCGAAGAGCGCAGCCGCCTGGCGCTCGAACAAGGCAGGTTTGCCGAGGAGCGCTTCGTCAAACCGTACCAGGCCACCCTGGAGCAATGGTCCGCTCAATACGCCGGCTGATCACCTCAACGCACAAGGTAACCGCTGATGAACACGCTACTTCCCACCTCCACTGCCGGCAGTTTGCCCAAGCCTTCCTGGCTGGCGGAGCCTGAAACAC
>NZ_BCBD01000230.1:0-6222 GCF_001320345.1 Pseudomonas sp. NBRC 111127
GGCAGGGAGATCGCCAGCAGGCGGTCCAGGAATTCGTACATCTTGTCGCTACGCAGGGTCACCTTGACGCCGATCGGCCAGCCTTCGCGGACTTTGAAGCCAGCGATGGACTTGCGAGCGAAAGTCACGACCGGCTTTTGACCGGTGATCTTTTCCAGGTCGGCAACAGCGTGCTCGATGACTTTCTTGTCGCCGATCGCTTCGCCCAGACCCATGTTCAGGGTGATCTTGGTAACGCGCGGAACTTCCATCACGTTCGACAGCTTAAGTTCTTCCTTAAGCTTAGGAGCGATTTCGTTCCGGTAAATCTCTTTCAGTCGTGCCATGGTCTTCTACCTAGCAGTGTTCAAGCATCAACCGCTTTTTGGGTCGACTTGAAGACACGAATTTTTTTACCGTCTTCTACTTTGAAGCCAACGCGATCAGCCTTGTTGGTTTCACCGTTGAAGATGGCAACGTTGGAAGCGTGCAGAGGCGCTTCTTTCTCGACGATACCGCCCTGTACGCCCGCCATCGGGTTAGGCTTGGTATGACGCTTGACCAGGTTCACGCCACCGACAACCAGACGGTCATCAGCCAGAACCTTCAGCACCTTACCGCGCTTACCTTTGTCTTTGCCGGCGATCACGATGATCTCGTCGTCACGACGAATCTTTTGCATGTCGGATCTCCTTACAGCACTTCAGGGGCGAGCGAGACGATCTTCATGAACTTCTCGGTACGAAGTTCACGGGTCACTGGCCCGAAGATGCGAGTGCCGATCGGCTCTTGCTTGGTGTTCAGCAGAACAGCAGCGTTGCCGTCGAAACGAATGATGGAACCGTCAGCGCGACGTACACCGTGACGGGTACGGACGACAACAGCAGTCATCACCTGGCCTTTTTTGACCTTACCGCGCGGAATTGCTTCCTTGACGGTTACTTTGATGATGTCACCGATGCCGGCGTAACGGCGGTGCGAGCCGCCGAGCACCTTGATGCACATGACGCGACGAGCGCCGCTGTTATCGGCCACATCGAGCATGGATTGAGTCTGAATCATAAAATTTCTCCGACCCCTAGCCCTTAGACTTCAACAGCGCGTTCGAGGACTTCAACCAGTGCCCAGGACTTGGTCTTGGCCAGCGGACGGGTTTCGGTAATGGAAACCTTGTCGCCGATTTTGCACTGGTTGGTTTCGTCGTGCGCGTGCAGCTTAGTCGAACGCTTAACGTATTTACCGTAGATCGGGTGCTTAACGCGACGCTCGATCAGAACGGTGATGGTCTTGTCCATTTTGTCGCTGACGACACGGCCAGTCAGCGTACGGACGGTTTTTTCAGCTTCAGCCATGATCACTTACCTGCCTGCTGGTTGAGCACAGTTTTCACGCGAGCGATGTCACGCTTAACTTGCGAGAGCAGGTGCGACTGCCCCAACTGGCCAGTTGCTTTCTGCATACGCAGATTGAACTGGTCGCGCAGCAAGCCGAGCAGTTGCTCGTTCAGTTGCTGTGCCGATTTTTCACGAAGTTCATTCGCTTTCATCACATCACCGTCCGCTTAACAAAGGAGGTGGCGAGAGGCAGCTTTGCAGCAGCCAGGGCGAAAGCTTCGCGCGCCAGCTCTTCAGAAACACCCTCGATCTCGTACAGGACTTTGCCTGGCTGGATCTGGGCAACCCAGTACTCCACGGAACCCTTACCTTTACCCATACGAACCTCGAGAGGCTTCTTGGAGATCGGCTTGTCCGGGAACACACGGATCCAGATCTTGCCGCCACGCTTAACGTGACGGGTCAGCGCACGACGTGCGGACTCGATCTGGCGAGCGGTGAGGCGACCGCGAGCAACAGCTTTCAGGGCGAATTCGCCGAAGCTGACTTTGCTACCGCGCAGTGCCAGACCACGGTTGTGGCCAGTCATCTGCTTGCGGAATTTTGTACGCTTTGGTTGCAACATTTGGCGTACCCCTTACTTAGCAGCTTTTTTACGAGGCGCTGGTGCTTGTGGTTTCAGTTCTTCTTGGCGACCACCAATAACTTCGCCTTTGAAGATCCAAACCTTCACACCGATCACACCGTAAGTGGTGTGAGCTTCGTAGGTGTTGTAGTCGATATCGGCACGCAGGGTGTGCAGTGGCACACGACCTTCGCGATACCACTCGGTACGAGCAATCTCAGCACCGCCGAGACGACCGCTCACCTGGATCTTGATGCCCTTGGCACCAATACGCATGGCGTTCTGTACGGCGCGCTTCATGGCGCGACGGAACATTACGCGGCGTTCCAGCTGCTGAGCTACGCTCTGCGCAACCAGCATAGCGTCGAGTTCCGGCTTGCGGATCTCTTCGATGTTGATGTGCACAGGCACACCCATCTGCTTGGTCAGGTCCTGACGCAGCTTCTCGACATCTTCACCTTTCTTCCCGATAACGATACCTGGACGAGCGGTGTGGATGGTGATGCGTGCAGTTTGAGCCGGACGATGAATATCGATACGGCTTACGGACGCGCTTTTTAGTTTGTCTTGGAGGTACTCACGCGTTTTCAGATCCTTCAACAGGTAATCTGCGTAAGTAGCACCGTCTGCGTACCAGACGGAGGTGTGCTCCTTGACGATTCCCAGGCGAATGCCAGTGGGATGTACTTTCTGACCCATCTGATCGACTCCGTTACTTGTCCGCAACCTTGACAGTGATATGGCAAGACCGCTTGACGATGCGATCAGCACGGCCTTTGGCACGTGGCATGATGCGCTTCAGCGAACGCCCTTCGTTGACGAAGACGGTGGAGACCTTCAGGTCATCAACGTCTGCGCCTTCGTTGTGTTCGGCGTTGGCTACGGCCGACTCGAGGACTTTCTTCATGATTTCAGCAGCTTTTTTGCTGCTGAAGGCCAACAGGTTGAGCGCTTCGCCCACCTTCTTCCCGCGGATCTGGTCGGCGACCAAGCGGGCTTTCTGGGCGGAGATTCGAGCGCCCGACAACTTAGCGGCTACTTCCATTTCCTTACCCCTTAACGCTTGGCTTTCTTGTCAGCCACGTGCCCGCGATAGGTGCGGGTACCGGCGAACTCGCCCAGTTTGTGGCCGACCATGTCTTCGTTCACCAGAACTGGGACATGTTGACGACCGTTGTGTACCGCGATGGTCAGACCGACCATTTGTGGCAGGATCATCGAACGACGCGACCAGGTTTTAACTGGCTTGCGATCATTCTTCTCCACCGCCACTTCGACCTTCTTCAGCAGGTGAAGATCGATAAAAGGACCTTTTTTCAGAGAACGTGGCACTGTCGTATCCCTCTAGTTACTTGCGACGACGGACGATCATGTTGTCGGTACGCTTATTACCACGGGTTTTAGCACCCTTGGTTGGGAAGCCCCATGGCGATACCGGATGACGACCACCGGAGGTACGACCTTCACCACCACCGTGTGGGTGGTCAACCGGGTTCATGGCAACACCACGAACGGTTGGGCGAACGCCGCGCCAGCGTTTGGCACCAGCTTTACCCAGCGAACGCAGGCTGTGCTCGGAGTTCGAGACTTCGCCCAGGGTCGCACGGCACTCAGCCAGGACTTTACGCATTTCACCAGAGCGCAGACGCAGGGTCACGTAGACACCTTCGCGAGCGATCAGCTGAGCCGAAGCACCAGCGGAACGAGCGATCTGTGCACCTTTACCCGGCTTCAGTTCGATGCCGTGGATGGTGCTACCTACTGGAATGTTGCGCAGCTGCAGGGAGTTACCGGCCTTGATTGGGGCCAGTGCACCTGCGATCAGCTGGTCGCCAGCGCTCACGCCTTTAGGGGCGATGATGTAGCGACGCTCACCGTCTGCGTAGCACAGCAGGGCGATGTGAGCAGTACGGTTCGGGTCGTATTCGATACGCTCGACAGTGGCTGGGATGCCATCTTTGTCGTTGCGACGGAAGTCGACCAGACGGTAATGCTGCTTATGACCACCACCAACGTGACGAGTGGTAATGCGGCCATTGTTGTTACGACCACCAGACTTCGATTTTTTCTCGATCAGCGGTGCGTGAGGAGCGCCTTTGTGCAGCTCCTTGTTGACCACCTTGACCACGAAACGGCGGCCAGGGGAAGTCGGTTTGCATTTAACGATTGCCATGATGCACCCCTTCCTTACTCAGCACTGCTGCTGAAATCGAGATCTTGGCCTGGCTGAAGGGAGACGATCGCCTTCTTCCAGTCATTACGCTTGCCCAGACCACGTGCGGTACGCTTGGTTTTACCCAGAACGTTAACAGTCGACACGTTTTCAACTTTTACGTTGAACAGGCCTTCGACAGCTTTCTTGATTTCCAGCTTGGTTGCATCGGTAGCAACCTTGAATACGAACTGGCCTTTTTTCTCAGCCAGAACGGTAGCCTTCTCGGAAACGTGCGGGCCAAGGAGGACTTTGAATACGCGTTCCTGGTTCATCCCAGCAGCTCCTCGAATTTCTTCACGGCCGAGACAGTGATCAACACTTTCTCGTATGCGATCAGACTGACCGGGTCGGAACCTTGTACGTCACGTACATCGACGTGCGGCAGGTTACGAGCAGCCAGGTACAGGTTCTGATCAACAGCGTCGGAAACGATCAAAACATCGCTCAGACCCATGCCGTTCAGCTTGTTCAGCAGATCTTTGGTTTTTGGCGCTTCAACAGCGAAGTCCTGAACCACGACCAGACGGTCGCTACGCACCAGCTCAGCGAGGATGGAGCGCAGTGCTGCGCGGTACATCTTCTTGTTGAGCTTCTGCGAGTGATCTTGAGGGCGAGCTGCGAAGGTTACACCACCGCCACGCCAGATCGGACCACGAGTGGTACCAGCACGAGCACGGCCAGTACCCTTCTGACGCCATGGGCGCTTACCGCCACCAGCCACGTCGGAACGGGTCTTCTGCTGCTTGGTACCCTGACGGCCGCCAGCCATGTAGGCCACGACTGCTTGGTGAACCAGCGTCTCGTTGAATTCGCCACCGAAAGTCAGTTCGGAAACTTCGATCGCCTGAGCGTCATTTACATTAAGTTGCATGTCAGTTTCCCCTTAACCGCGAGCCTTGACAGCTGGACGTACAACCACGTCGCCACCAGTAGCGCCAGGTACGGCACCTTTGATCAGCAGCAGGTTGCGTTCAGCGTCTACGCGAACTACTTCCAGGGACTGAACAGTCACGCGCTCGGCGCCCATGTGACCGGACATTTTCTTGCCCTTGAACACACGACCAGGAGTCTGGCACTGGCCGATGGAACCAGGAACACGGTGCGACACGGAGTTACCGTGGGTGTTGTCCTGACCACGGAAGTTCCAGCGCTTGATGGTACCGGCAAAGCCTTTACCTTTGGACTGACCAGTAACGTCAACCAGCTGGCCTGCAGTGAAGAGTTCAGCTTTGATCAGATCGCCAGCCTGGAAATCGCCTTCTTCAAGACGGAACTCCCAAACACCGCGACCAGCGGCAACGTTGGCCTTGGCGAAGTGGCCTGCCTGAGCGGCAGTCACACGCGAAGCACGACGCTCGCCGACAGTGACTTGCACTGCACGGTAGCCATCGGTTTCTTCAGTTTTGAACTGGGTGACGCGATTCGGCTCGATCTCAATGACCGTGACCGGAATGGAGACACCTTCTTCGGTGAAAATGCGGGTCATACCGCACTTGCGACCGATTACACCAATAGTCATGTTGTAAACCTCATGAGTGTACGGGGCTTTCACCCGCTATGGCCGCCCATTTCAGAGCGTTACACGACTAGACCGAAGTCTTAGCCGAGGCTGATCTGTACTTCCACACCTGCCGCCAGATCAAGCTTCATCAGCGCGTCAACGGTTTTATCCGTTGGCTGGACGATGTCCAGAACACGCTTATGAGTGCGGATCTCGTACTGGTCACGCGCGTCTTTGTTGACGTGCGGGGAAACCAGAACGGTGAAACGCTCTTTGCGGGTAGGCAGTGGAATTGGACCACGCACTTGTGCACCAGTACGTTTCGCGGTTTCCACGATTTCCTGGGTGGATTGGTCGATCAGGCGATGGTCGAAAGCCTTCAACCTGATACGGATTTGCTGATTTTGCATTGGATTTCAGACTCCAGGCTGTTCCCAACGGACGCACTACGCCCGCTAAAAGGAGGCGTGATTCTATAGACGCCCCCATTTAGTGTCAACCCAATAAAAAAAACCCCCGCTGAGCGGGGGTTTTTTCAATCGGTCGAGAGATTACTCGATGATTTTGG
>NZ_BCBD01000231.1:0-6215 GCF_001320345.1 Pseudomonas sp. NBRC 111127
CTTGGTTTGCGGTGGGCAGCACAGGCTGGTCACGCCACCGGCCACGGCTGCGCGGGTTTCGCTGGCGATGTTGCCTTTGCGGCTAAAGCCCGGTTCGCGCAGGGACACGCCAAGGTCGACCAGGCCAGGCGCGGCAACCAGGCCTTGCGCCTGGATCGTGCGGCTTGCGCTGAAACCGGCCGGGGCGGCGCCGATGGCAGCAATGCGGCCACCGTCCAGGTGCAGGTCGGTCACCTGGTCCAGGCCGCTGTTGGGGTCGATGACCCGGGCGCCAAGAATGCTGATGGTCACTGGGCGTTCTCCTGGTCGAATTGACGTTGCGCGTTTTGCCCGCTCATGGCCATGGACAGCACTGCCATGCGTACGGCGATGCCGTAGGTAACCTGGTTGAGGATCACCGAATGCTTGCCGTCGGCCACCGCCGACTCAATCTCCACGCCCCGGTTGATCGGGCCTGGGTGCATGACGATGGCATCCGGCTTGGCCCCGGCCAGGCGGGCGGTGGTCAGGCCGAACAGGCGGTAGAACTCGCCTTCGCTGGGCAGCAGGCCACCGGCCATGCGCTCACGCTGCAGGCGCAGCATGATCACCACGTCGACATCCTTCAGGCCCTCGGCGAGGTCGGTGTAGACCTTCACGCCGTACTGCTCGATACCGACCGGGATCAGGGTTTTCGGCCCGATCACGCGAATGTCCGGGCAACCCAGGGCCTTGAGCGCCAGCATGTCGGAGCGGGCTACCCGCGAGTGCAGGATATCGCCGACGATCGCTACCGACAGGTTCTCGAAGCTGCCTTTGTGGCGACGGATGGTCAGCATGTCGAGCATGCCCTGGGTCGGGTGCGCATGGCGGCCGTCACCACCGTTGATCACGGCAACGTGCGGGCACACGTGCTCAGCGATGAAATGCGCAGCCCCCGAGTCGGAGTGGCGCACGACGAACATGTCGGCGGCCATGGCTTCGAGGTTGCGCAGGGTGTCGAACAAGGTCTCGCCCTTGCTGGTCGAGGACGTCGACACATTCAGGCTGATCACGTCGGCAGACAGGCGCTGGGCTGCCAGTTCGAAGGTGGTGCGGGTACGGGTCGAGTTCTCGAAGAACACGTTGCACACGGTCTTGCCGCGCAGCAAAGGGACTTTTTTCACGGCCCGGGCACCGACTTCCAGGAAGGAGTCGGCGGTGTCGAGGATCTCGGTGAGCAGTTCGCGGGGCAAACCGTCAAGCGAGAGGAAGTGGCGCAGCTGGCCCTGGTCATTGAGCTGCAGCGGGCGCTTGGCGTCGATTGGCGTCATCGCGGGGGACTCTTAAAGGGCGGAAGCGGAGGCGAGGTCCTGGCGCTCGAGGGCGAGCGGTGCGGGCCCGGTCAATTTTACCCGTTCATCGGGGGCCAGCGACAGGGTGGCGCCGACCACATTCGGGCGGATTGGCAGTTCGCCGGCATCCAGGTCCACCAGGCAGACCAGGGTGACGCTGGCCGGGCGGCCATAATCGAACAGTTCGTTGAGCGCCGCGCGGATGGTGCGGCCGCTCATCAGCACGTCATCCACCAGCACCAGGTGCTGGCCTTCGACTTCGAACGGCAGCTCGGACGGGCGTACCTGCGGGTGCAGGCCATTCTGGCTGAAGTCATCGCGGTAGAACGAGACGTCCAGGGTACCCATGGCACTCTCGTCGCCCATGGCCTCCTGCAGGGCCTGGGCAACCCAGACACCACCTGTACGAATACCGATGTAACGCGGTCCGCTGATGCAGCGGCGGGCCAGGTGGGCGCGAAGGTCGACAGCCATCTGCCGGACCAGCTCGGCGGGGTTGGGTAGGCTCATTGCGGGCTCCTCGGAAGGGTGCGCCGGGCATGGCCGGCGGCAAAGATGATCAGGTATTGGCCTCCAGCCAGCCTTGCAGCAACAGGGCCGCGGCGATGGCATCGACCGGGTTGTCGCGGTAGCTGCCGCGCTGGCCGCCACGGGCCATGCGCTCGCCTTTGGCCTCGAAGGTGGTCAGGCGCTCGTCGTGGGTGTGCACGGGCAGGTTGAAGCGGCCATTGAGGCGGCGGGCAAATTTTTCGGCGCGGGCGCTCATTTCGCTGGGCGTGCCGTCCATGTTCAATGGCAGGCCGACGACGATGGCGTCCGGCTTCCATTCGGCAATCAGCTTTTCCACCTGGGCCCAGTCCGGCACGCCGTTCTGCGCCTTCAGCGTGCACAGCTCGCGGGCCTGGCCGGTGATGACCTGGCCGACGGCCACACCGATCTGTTTGCTGCCATAGTCGAAACCCAGCAGCAGGCGTAGTTCGGCCATCAGGCGTGGCCCGCCTGGCTGGTCAGCAGGTGCAGGTTGATGCCCAGGCTGGCGGCGGCGGCCTCCAGGCGCAGGTCACTGGCCATTTCAAAGATGATTTGCGGGTCGAACGGGCAGTTGAGCCAGGCATTGTCGGCCAGCTCCGCTTCCAGCTGGCCGGCTTCCCAGCCGGCATAGCCGAGCGTGATCAGGCTTTGCTTGGGGCCGACCCCGGCGGCAATGGCCAGCAGGATGTCTTGCGACGTGCTCAGCGTCAGCCCTTCCAGCGCCACGCTCGCCTGGAAGCTGCACTCGCTGCTGTGCAGCACGAAACCACGGTCGGTCTGCACCGGGCCGCCCTGGTAGATCGGCACCTGCAAAGTGCTGTCCGGCGGCGTTTCGTCCGGGCGCAATTGCTCGAGAATATCGGCCAGGCTCAGTTCCTGCGGCCGATTCACCACCAGGCCCATGGCGCCATGGGCGTTGTGCTCGACAATGTACGTGAGGGTCTGGGCGAAGTTCGGATCGGCCATGTGCGGCATGGCGATCAGGAACTGATGCTTGAGGTAGCTCGGCGTGAGGGTTTTCATGGGGTAGTAGTGTGGCGCCAGGTGGCGAGGCTGACAAGGTTCTCGGTATGCCTGATTTGAGGGTTGCTGCGCAGCCCGTGGCCGGCAAGCCGGCGCCCACAGGGGCGCGCAGCGGCCCTGGCTCAGTTACTGGACAAACGGTCCCCACGGGCAAAGCGCCAGGTGCGGATGATCTCCAGGCGGTCGAACTCGGCCAGGTCCCCGGTAAACGGTGCGAACGGCGCCGCCAGCCGCACGATACGCTGCGCTGCCTGGTCCAGCACCGGCTGCCCGGACGACTCCAGTACCAGCACTTCGTAGAGCGAGCCGTCGCGGTTGATCGAGACCATCATGCGCAGGTTGCCGTAGATCTGCTGCCGGCGCGCCTCGTCGGGGTAGTTGAGGTTGCCCACCCGCTCTACTTTCTTGCGCCACTCTTCCTTGTACCAGGCGCCCTTGTCGCGCATGGTCGAGGCAGCGTTCAGGCGGTGGATGCGCGGGCGCTTGGCGTACAGTTGCTGTTCGTTGGACAGCTCTGCCTCCAGGCTGGCGATCTGGCTGGACAGCTGCGAGCTGTCGAAGTCCGGGGCGGGCGCGGCTGGCTTGGGTTGCGCCTTGCTGGGCTTGGGCTTGGGCTCGACCTTGTGCGCCTTGGGCGCGGTGGTCACCACCGCCGACTTCTGCGGGGTTGGTGGCGGCACCACTTCCGGCTTGGCTGCCGGCGGGGGGGTGATCTTGTTGATCTTGCTGTCCTGGAACGGCGCCAGTTCGGTGGTCTTGGGCACCGCCTTCTTGTCCAGGGTGCCGCTGCCTTGCTGGTTGTCCTGGGCCTGAAAATCAGCTTTCTCCGGCGGTTTTTCGCTTTTGAAGGTGGCCAGGGTAATGTCCATGGTATGGCGGATTTCGGCAGGCTTGACCACGGTGAAACCGACGCCGAGGATCAGCGCCAGGTGCACCAGCGCAGCCAGGAACAGCGTGAAACCGAGCCGGTCCACTGGGCGAACGCGTGGGGGCAGCAGGTCGGAAGGGATGTCAGCGGGCAGCGTCATCGGGTATCCAGCAACCGCAGGGCGGGGCAGCAGGCCAGGCAAATGGGACCCGCATCATACCCCACTCCGGGTAAATGCCGTGCGTCGGCGGTCAGCGCGCCTGCAACTGGCGATCAATGGCATCCATCAGCTTGCCGCCGATATCGGTGTTGTAGGCGTTGTCGATTTCGCGAATGCAGGTCGGGCTGGTGACGTTGATCTCGGTGAGGTAATCGCCGATCACGTCGAGGCCCACGAACAACAGGCCTTTCTCGCGCAGGGTTGGCCCCACCTGGGCGGCAATCCAGCGGTCCCGGTCGCTCAGCGGCCGCGCCTCGCCGCGGCCACCGGCAGCCAGGTTGCCACGGGTTTCGCCGCTGGCCGGAATGCGCGCCAGGCAGTAGTCTACCGGCTCGCCGTCGATCATCAGGATGCGCTTGTCACCGTCCTTGATCGCCGGCAGGTAGGCTTGCGCCATGATCTGCTGGGCACCCAGCGCGGTCAGGGTTTCCAGGATCACCGACAGGTTCGGGTCGCCCACCCGGTGGCGGAAGATCGACGTGCCGCCCATGCCATCCAGCGGTTTGAGGATCACGTCACCATGCTTGGCGGCAAACTCGCGGATGATGTCCGGGCGGCGGCTGACCAGCGTCGGTGGCGTGCACTGCGGGAACAGCGTGGCGAACAGTTTTTCGTTGCAGTCACGCAGGCTTTGCGGGCGGTTGACCACCAGCACGCCATCGTTCTCGGCTTGCTCCAGCAGGTAGGTGCTGTAGACGAACTCCATGTCGAACGGCGGGTCCTTGCGCATCAGGATCACGTCCAGCTCGGCCAGGGGGCTGTCCTGTTCTTCGCCCAGCTCGAACCAGCGGGCCGGGTCGGCGAAAACGTTCAGTGGGCGCATGCGCGCACGGGCTTTGCCTTCGCCCTGGTACAGGTCGCGCTGCTCCATGTAGAACAGGCTCCAGCCGCGTGCCTGGGCGGCCAGCAGCATGGCCAGCGAGCTGTCCTTTTTGTAGGAGATGGACGCGATCGGGTCCATGACAATGCCGAGGCGAACGCTCATGGGGTGGTTCCTCTTGGCGGCGCGTTGCCGCGATGGGTCGGAAGAAAAGTGGCTCAGGGTGGCGCTGTGAACGCCGCTGGTCAAGGGGCGGCGCAGATGGAACGGCCACCCGGAGTGTGTTAAAAATGCAGCTGCAAGCCCTTGGCTCCAAGCCTCAAGAGCAAAGCAGCCGCGTGCCGGCTGGGCTTTTGTTGTAACTTGCCGCTTGCAACTTGCAGCTCAATTCCCACGGGTAGGCGTCTATGGAACAACCCCTGAAGGTGATGGTGATCGACGACTCGCGCACGATCCGCCGCACTGCGCAGATGTTGCTCGGTGAAGCCGGCTGCGAGGTGATCACCGCCAGCGATGGCTTCGATGCCCTGGCCAAGATCGTCGATCACCGCCCCGGCATCATCTTCGTCGACGTGTTGATGCCGCGCCTGGACGGCTACCAGACCTGCGCCATCATCAAGCACAACAGCGCCTTCAAGGACACCCCGGTGATCCTGTTGTCGTCGCGCGACGGGCTGTTCGACAAGGCCCGCGGCCGGGTAGTCGGCTCTGATCAGTTTCTGACCAAGCCGTTCAGCAAGGAAGAACTGCTCGACGCAATCCGTGCCCATGTGCCCGGGTTTGCGGCACCTGAACCACAAGCACCCTGACCGCGCCCCGCCATGGCACGGTTCTACTTTCCTGATGGGGTAACAGCATGGCCCGAGTTCTGATTGTCGACGACTCGCCGACAGAGATGACGAGTTTGACCCAGTTTCTTGAAAAGAATGGCCACGAGGTGCTCAAGGCCAACAACGGTGCCGACGGCGTGGCCCTGGCCCGGCAGGAAAAGCCGGACGCCGTGCTGATGGACATCGTCATGCCGGGCATGAACGGCTTCCAGGCCACCCGCCAGCTCAGCAAAGACCCGGAAACCAGTGCCATTCCGGTGATCGTGGTCACCACCAAGGACCAGGAGACCGACCGCATCTGGGCCACCCGCCAGGGCGCCCGCGACTTCCTCACTAAACCGGTGGGCGAAGAGGCGCTGATCGCCAAGCTCAAAGAAGTGCTGGGGGCTTGACCAGCCGCCCGCAGGGCGCGTCACTGACCGCCTTCGAGTTGTTGCTGGACATCGACCGGCGCTGCCGTTTGCTGGTCGCTGACCAGCCGCCGCAAGACAACCGCCTGCAAGAGTGGAGTGGCATTGGCTTTCGCACCGCCGGGCAATGGTTCGTCGCGCCCATGGGCGAGGTGGCCGAGGTGCTGCGCGAGCCGCGTAGCAGCCGGGTACCGGGGGTG
>NZ_BCBD01000232.1:0-6099 GCF_001320345.1 Pseudomonas sp. NBRC 111127
GCTCTGGCGCTGGCTCGCCGGCCTGGCGCTGCTCGTCTATGTCGGGGCTTGCCCAGGTGAAAGGCAGCTGCAGGCGGGCGAGCAGTTCGCGGCGATAGGCAGAGCTGGAAGCCAGTAACAGAGGAAGCATGGTAGACTCCTGATTCAGTTGAACAAATTCTATCACGCACGATGCCGCCTAATTTCCTTTGACAGGGGCGGGGGGCATCCCTATTATGCTGCGCCTATGTTGAATGACCCGATTCCACCTCACGTTGACCCGCGCAAATTAGCCGATCGTGGCGTAACCCTTAACGGTTCGCTGCCGCTCGCTGATTTGGAAAGACTCTGCGACCCGCTTTCCGACAATGTCGGTACGGTGCAGGCGAAGTTCGATTTTGAACGAGATGAGCAGCACGTGGTGGTTATCCACAGCGAGCTGGACGTCGAAGTCAAAATGGTTTGCCAGCGTTGTCTTGAGCTGGTCACCCTGCCGATCCATAGCGAATGCACTTACGCTGTGGTGAAGGAGGGTGCGAATACCCAGTCGTTGCCGAAAGGCTATGACGTGCTGGAACTGGGCGAAGATCCTTTGGATCTGCAGGCATTGATCGAGGAGGAGCTTCTGCTCGCCCTGCCAATCGTGCCTGCTCATCATCCGGAAGAATGCCAGCAGCCGGCGGGCGCAGACGAGCCCGAATCGAGCAAGGACGAGGTATCGCGGTCCAACCCGTTCAGTGTTTTGGCGCAGTTAAAGCGTGACCCAAACGTTTAGGAGTTAATCAATTATGGCTGTTCAGCAGAACAAAAAATCCCGCTCTGCCCGTGACATGCGCCGTTCGCACGACGCTCTGTCGGAAAACGCGCTGTCGGTAGACAAGTCCACCGGTGAAGTCCACCTGCGCCACCACGTTTCGCCAGAAGGCGTATACCGTGGTCGCAAAGTGGTCGACAAGGGCGCTGACGAGTAATCCTTGTCCGCTCAGGTCATCGCGATCGACGCAATGGGCGGGGACTTCGGTCCCCGCAGCATTGTTCAGGCTAGCATTGCCTGCCTTTCCGCTACCCCCTCGTTGCACCTGACCCTCGTCGGTCAACCCTCCCTCCTGGAAGATCTTGTCAGCGGCCTTGCGGCTGCGGATCGCGCGCGCCTGCAAATCGTCGCCGCCAGTGAAGTGGTCGGCATGGACGAGCGGCCATCCCAGGTGCTGCGTGGCAAGCCGGACTCGTCCATGCGCATCGCCCTGGAACTGGTGCGTGATGGCAAGGCCCAGGCCTGCGTCAGTGCCGGCAACACTGGCGCGCTGATGGCATTGTCACGCTTCGTGCTCAAGACCCTGCCGGGTATCGACCGCCCGGCCATGGTGGCCGCGATCCCGACCCAGGCCGGTTACTGCCAGTTGCTCGACCTGGGTGCCAATGTCGATTGCAGTGCCGAAAACCTGTACCAGTTCGCCGTGATGGGGTCGGTGGCGGCCCAGGCCCTGGGTGTTCACCGCCCGCGGGTGGCGTTGCTGAACATCGGTACCGAGGACATCAAGGGCAACCAGCAGGTCAAGTTGGCGGCAAGCCTGTTGCACAATGCCCGCGGGCTCAACTATGTGGGCTTTGTCGAAGGTGACGGGCTGTACCGTGGCGAGGCGGATGTGGTGGTGTGCGACGGCTTCGTTGGCAATATCCTGCTCAAGTCCAGCGAGGGCCTGGCCACCATGATCGGTGCGCGGATCGAGCAATTGTTCAAGGGCGGGTTGCTGGCGCGGGCCGCTGGAGCCGTGGCCATGCCCCTGCTCAAGCGCCTGCAGGCCGACCTGGCGCCGGCGCGGCACAATGGCGCGAGTTTCCTGGGTTTGCAGGGTATCGTCATCAAGAGCCATGGCTCCGCAGGCGTTCAGGGGTTCCAGAGTGCCATCCAGCGGGCGTTGATCGAGATTCAGGAGAATCTGCCGCAGCGTTTGCACGGGCGTTTGGAGGACCTGCTGCTTTAGCCTGCGACGGGCCCGAGCAGGCAAACAAAGACCTTAGGCATATCACCGATGAAGTGCTTAAATGTGACCGCTTGGTCTGCGTCTTCATCCAAGCTTTCAGATTCCGCGCCTGGCCCAAGGCCTGGCGTACCCTATCCGACGACAAGATCATAAGGGCTTGTTCAATGTCTGCATCTCTCGCATTCGTCTTTCCCGGTCAAGGTTCCCAGTCGCTGGGCATGCTCGCCGAGCTCGGCGCCGAGAAGCCAGTGATCATCGAAACCTTCAAGGAAGCTTCTGAAGCTCTCGGTTACGACCTGTGGAAGCTGGTCCAGGAAGGTCCGGAAGAGCAACTCAACCAGACCGACAAGACGCAGCCGGCGATCCTCACCGCGTCCATCGCGCTGTGGCGTCTGTGGCTGGAAGAGGGCGGTGCCACGCCAGCTTTCGTGTCCGGTCATAGCCTGGGTGAGTACAGCGCCCTGGTCGCTGCCGGCAGCATCAGCCTGAAAGACGCTGTGCGCCTGGTCGAGCGCCGTGGTCAGCTGATGCAGGAAGCGGTACCTGCCGGGCACGGGGCCATGGCCGCCATTCTCGGCCTGGACGACGCTGTGGTCGTGGAGCTGTGCGCCGAAGCGGCTGAAGATGAAGTGGTCAGTGCCGTCAACTTCAACTCGCCAGGGCAGGTGGTCATCGCCGGCAACAAGGCGGCGGTCGACCGCGCCATGGAGCTGTGCAAGGCCAAAGGCGCCAAGCGCGCCTTGCCGCTGGCCGTCAGCGTGCCTTCGCACTGCGCCCTGATGAAGCCGGCTGCCGAGCGCTTTGCCGATGCGGTCAACGCCATCGAGTGGAAAGCCCCGCAGATTCCGGTGGTACAGAACGTCACCGCCGCCATCGCGGCCGACCTCGATGCCCTCAAGCAGGACCTGCTGGCGCAGCTGTACCAGCCGGTACGCTGGGTTGAGTGCGTGCAGGCCCTGGCGGCCAATGGTGCAGTCAATCTGGTCGAGTGTGGCCCGGGCAAAGTCCTGGCTGGCCTGAACAAGCGTTGCGCCGATGGCGTGACCACTTACAACCTCAACACCCCTGACGCCGTTGCCGCCACCCGCGCGGCACTGGCCTGATTTGGAGAAGCTTGCATGAGCCTGCAAGGTAAAGTTGCACTGGTCACTGGCGCCAGCCGTGGCATTGGCCAGGCCATCGCCCTGGAACTGGGCCGCCAGGGCGCAACCGTGATTGGTACCGCCACTTCGGCCTCCGGCGCCGAGCGTATCGCCGCCACCCTGAAAGAGCACGGTATCACCGGCACCGGCATGGAACTGAACGTGACCAGCGCCGAGTCGATTGAAGCGGTACTGGCTGCCATTGGTGAGCAGTTCGGCGCCCCGGCCATTCTGGTCAACAACGCCGGCATCACCCGCGACAACCTCATGCTGCGCATGAAAGACGACGAATGGTTCGATGTGATCGACACCAACCTGAACAGCCTCTACCGTCTGTCCAAGGGTGTGCTGCGTGGCATGACCAAGGCTCGTTGGGGTCGTATCATCAGCATCGGCTCGGTCGTCGGTGCCATGGGTAACGCTGGCCAGGCCAACTATGCGGCTGCCAAGGCCGGGCTGGAAGGCTTCAGCCGCGCCCTGGCGCGTGAAGTCGGTTCGCGTGGCATTACCGTCAACTCGGTGACCCCTGGTTTCATCGATACCGACATGACCCGCGAACTGCCTGAAGCGCAGCGCGAAGCCCTGCAAACCCAGATTCCACTGGGCCGCCTGGGGCAGGCCGACGAAATTGCCAAGGTGGTTTCGTTCCTAGCTTCGGACGGTGCAGCCTATGTAACCGGTGCAACCGTGCCGGTCAACGGCGGGATGTACATGTAACCCTGCAACTCAATGTGACGGATTTCGTAAAAAAAGAGTCATACTGCGAGCCTAAAATCCGTTATAAAGCTGCAATCAGATTCCAGACAGCGGGTGCGGTGACTAGCCTGAAGGCAGGTTCAGCTTGAAAAGCGAACGTCTTTCTATAAAATTAGCCACCGGCCAGCTGCCTGCATATATCCATTAGGAGTGAAAACTAGGTATGAGCACCATCGAAGAACGCGTCAAGAAAATCGTCGCCGAGCAACTGGGCGTCAAGGAAGAAGAAGTGACTGCTGAGAAGTCCTTCGTCGATGACCTGGGTGCCGATTCGCTTGACACCGTTGAACTGGTGATGGCTCTGGAAGAGGAATTCGAGACCGAAATCCCTGACGAAGAAGCCGAGAAGATCACTACCGTTCAAGCTGCTATCGACTACGTCAAGAACCACCAGGCTTAAGACGTTACCGTCGACGCTACTTGTCGGGGAAAACCGCACTGCCTTCGCTGGCGTGCGGTTTTTTCTTTGCGAGCGCCGCGTATTGTCCAGGCCGCCTCGTTCACCGCGCACCAAGAGCCTGTTGCCATTTCATTCCAGCGCTTGAATGCAATGCCAAGAGACTCTGTTATTAGAAAAGGAGAGTACTGTGTCGCGTAGACGCGTCGTGGTCACCGGTATGGGTATGCTGTCGCCACTGGGTACCGATGTACCGAGCACCTGGCAGGGCATTCTGGCTGGCCGCAGTGGCATCGGTCCGATCGAACACACGGACCTGTCTGCCTACTCCACCCGTTTTGGCGGCTCGGTGAAAGGCTTCGAGGTGGAGCAGTACCTGTCGGCCAAAGAGGCCCGCAAGCTCGACCTGTTCATCCAGTACGGCCTGGCGGCCGGGTTCCAGGCGGTGCGTAATGCCGGCCTGGAGGTCACCGACGCCAACCGCGAGCGCATCGGCGTGGCCATGGGGTCGGGGATCGGTGGCCTGACCAACATCGAAGAAACCAGCCGCACCCTGCATGACTCGGGGCCGCGTCGCATTTCGCCATTCTTCGTGCCGGGCTCGATCATCAACATGATCTCGGGTTTCCTGTCGATCCACCTGGGCCTGCAGGGCCCCAACTACGCCATTGCCACGGCCTGCACCACCGGCACCCATTGCATCGGCATGGCCGCGCGCAATATCGCCTACGGTGAAGCCGACGTGATGATTGCCGGCGGCGCCGAAATGGCCGCTTGCGGGCTGGGCATGGGTGGCTTCGGTGCATCGCGCGCGCTGTCCACCCGCAACGACGAGCCTGCCCGCGCCAGCCGCCCATGGGACAAAGGCCGCGACGGTTTCGTGCTGTCCGACGGTGCCGGTGCCTTGGTGCTCGAAGAACTGGAGCATGCCCAGGCCCGTGGGGCGACCATCTATGCCGAGTTGATCGGTTTTGGCATGAGCGGCGACGCCTACCACATGACCTCGCCACCAGACTCCGGTGAAGGCGCTGCGCGTTGCATGGCCAACGCCCTGCGCGATGCTGGCATCCAGCCGGAACACGTGAGCTACATCAACGCCCATGGCACTTCGACCCCCGCGGGCGACATTGCCGAGGTGGCGGCGATCAAGCGCGTATTCGGCGACCACGCCTACAAGCTGGCAGTCAGCTCGACCAAGTCGATGACCGGCCACCTGCTGGGGGCGGCTGGCGCGGTAGAAGCGATCTTCAGTGTGCTGGCGATCAACAGCCAGATGGCGCCGCCGACCATCAACCTGGACGAACCGGACGAGGGTTGCGACCTGGACTTCGTGCCGCACCAGGCGCGCAGCATGCCGATCGATGTGGTGTTGTCCAACTCGTTCGGCTTTGGTGGCACCAACGGCTCGCTGGTGTTCCGCCGGTTCGCCGGTTGATGCTCAGCTGGATCGACGGCCAGCCCGCGACTGCGCTCAATCTGCAGAACCGCGGCCTGGCCTACGGCGATGGTCTGTTCGAAACCATCGCCGTTCGGCATGGCCGGCCCAGGCTGCTGGACGGCCATCTCGCCCGCCTGGCGCTGGGTTGCCAGCGGCTGGCGATTGGCGCCGACCTGGCGCAGGTGCGTGAGGAATTGCTGCGTTATGCCAGCCAGCTCGGCAACGGGGTAGCCAAACTCATCCTCACTCGTGGCGACAGCCAGCGTGGTTACGCGCCGGTTGCCGATGCCGTGCCCCGGCGTATCCTGCAGGGCGGCCCGTTACCCAGCTATCCTGTTGCCCATGCCGAGCAGGGCGTACGCTTGTTCCCCTGCCAGACACGGCTTGGGGAACAACCGTTGC